>JAHDOX010000008.1 GCA_018434645.1 Synergistales bacterium
AAAGAAGATTTCATAAAAGAATTCCGAAATATAAGGAAACACGGGTATGCCTTCAGTGAATCAGAGAGAGAGTTGGGAGTCTCTTCCGTTGCCGCACCAATTTTTGACTTAGATGGGACAATAAGGGCATGTCTCGCTATATCTGGCCCTTCTGCCAGATATCATGGACAACACCTTGAAAAAATAAAGGATGTTGCTATAAACGGTGCTCGAGAAATTACAAAAGCCTTGGCTGGCACCGAATGTCCGTCTCAAACAGAGTCACGTCCTCATTTAAATTGAGCCACTTTCTTTTGACTTCCGCGTTTCGTCTCCGCCAGATGCCGCAGATACCCCTTGAATATGGTTAAGTGGACATCCAGTTTCCCGCAAAAGAAGACACTCCCGCCCTCCCTGTGCGCCCCCGGGACGTTGCAGAAATAAATCATTTTCACGGCGGCCAATCCACTCGACCTATTGCCTCACGTAAAAATCTATACGAAACGTAACGTTGCCTCACGAAGAAAACTAGACGAAAGAGGGTTCTCTCTGAGCAGTTTCCCTTGCTTCATTTTATTTTTCGGCGCTTCCGACTTTCTGTCAACACCCCGAATTGCCTCACCCAAAACCTGGACGAAAGGTCTACGATTTCTCCGGGGTCATTGACCCCGGAGGGAGGAAGGCACGGTGAGGCTGACGATGGGAACCAGGGACGAAATCCTGCGAACGATGGCGGGAGCGTACAGGAAGGCCACCAAGAAGGAAAAGGGCCGTATGCTCGACCAAGTCGTGGAAGTTGCCCGACTCAAACTGCCGTGGAAAGATTTTAATGATCTAAAAAGTGAGGGATTTTCAATGAAACAAGTAAGCATTCTCAATAACGTAATCGGACCTGTGATGCGAGGCCCTTCAAGTTCTCACACGGCAGGACCGTGGAGAATAGGCCTCATCGCCCGCGATCTTCTGGGTGAGCCGCCGGCCGGGGCAAACCTTTTCTTTCACCCCGAAAGCTCTCTGGCCGTCTGCTATCACGACCAGGGAAGCGATCTCGCCTTTGTTACAGGTCTTTTGGGCCGGGAACTGACGGACTCCAAGTTTCCACTGATGCTTGAAGAAGCCCACAGGGAAGGCATTGAGGTAACCTTCGGGCTCAAAGCGTTCCCTGAAGCCGACCACCCGAACAGCGCGCTCCTTGAAGTTATCGGCCCAAGCGGGAAAAGTGTGAGGATTCATGCTCGATCCGTTGGCGGCGGTTCCATTGAAATAGCCTCAGTGAACGGGTTTTCCGTATTTATGACGGGAGACCGGTACGTGATGATTGTCGAAACAGAACCGGATAAAGCCCAAAACACCCTGTCCCTTTTAAGGAAATGGGACAAAAACCCCGGTACTACCAAAAAGGACGAAAGAACAGCATGTCTGGGGACGTCCTTTTTTGAACCCTCTAAAGAATTCATCGAAGAGATCAAAAATACACCCTCGGTTCTTTCGTTACACTTTGCGAGGCCCGTCATGCTGCCACCCTGCGGAAAGGAAACATTTCTTGACATCAGCGAGATGATTGATGCTGCGGAAACCGAGGGATTAACTCTCGGCGAGGCGGCCATGGCGGGCGAAGTGTCCCTTTTGGGACTTCCAGGGGAAGAGCTGCAGAGGGAAATGGCCTTTCGCCTCTCGGTCATGCTCGAATCCGTCGAGCGTGGCCTCGTCGGCCGGAATTTAAAGACGAAACTGGTCGCTCCCGTAGCTGGAGATATCTACGAAGCAGAATCAAAGGGGGAAATGTTTCTCGGAGGAGTCCATGCACGTGCCGCGGCAAGATCCATGGCCGTTATGCATGTCAACGGCGCGGGTGGTGTGGTGTGTTCGGCTCCTACCGGCGGCTCCGCCGGAGTTATTCCGGCCGTTGCTGCGACGCTTTTGGAGGACTTCGGCCTGAGCCGCGAAAAGGTGCTCTGCTGTCTTTGGGCCGCCGGCGCAATCGGCTGGGCGCTCGACAAACGCAGCACCTTCGCCGCTGAGGTGGCCGGCTGCCAGGTCGAAATAGGCGCCGCTGGAGCCATGGGGGCGGCAGCGGTTGTCGAGGCCGCGGGAGGGACGGCGCGTCAGGCCTGCGATGCCGCAGCCATGGTATTTCAGAACGTCATGGGATCGGTGTGCGACCTGGTCCAGGGCATCGTGGAGATCCCTTGTCACAGCAGAAACGCAGCCCTGGCGTCCCAGGCATTTCTCGCGGCCGACCTTGTCCTCGGAGGCTACCGCAACCTGATACCCCTCGACGAGACAATCGACGCTGTAGACAGCGTGGGGCGGATGCTCCCGGCAGAGCTTCGATGTACCTCTCGGGGAGGTTTGGCCCTTTGCCCCTCGGCCAGGGAAATTCCCCGTAGGGATTTGACATAGATTACATTCAGATAACATAAAAACCGGGGCAGCCTTAATGGCCGCCCCTTCCTAACGTTTACATCATCGCGGGAATTTCCCTTTATATACAAGCGGGTTCGAAGAAAAGGTCATTCTCCTCGAAACGGCTGTATCGAAACATAGAGACGTCGAGAAAGGGCTCTTTCCCCATTACCATTTCAGACATGATCCTGCCCACGGAGGGGGCGAATTGCAGTCCGTGCCCGCTCCATCCACAGTCCAGGTAAAAGCCCTCTACGGGCGTGCCGCCGACTATGGCCTGCTGGTCCGGCGTAATGTCGTAGGGCCCCGTCCACTGCCTGACCACCCTCACGCCCTGCAGGATCGGCATCTTCGCCAGAACCCTCTTTGACACTTCCTCCAGAAACTGCCACGAAGACTCGTAGCTTGTGTCCTTTTTCTCTTCGGGGTTCCCCCAACCGAGCAGGAATGTCCCGTTTGGGCACTGTTTCCAGTAACTCCCGTCGTCGAGACAGAGCGTCATGGGATGCTTCATCCGTTCCACCGGCTCCGTCACCAGAAGCTGGTGCCTTTCGGGCGTTATGGGGACGTCGAGCCCAATCCATCGGGCCACATCAACGCTCCACGGCCCGGCGGCGCAGACTACCGTGCCCACTTCCCAGTCTCCCCTGGAGGTTTTTACTCCCACTATCTTACCGTTCACCATCTGAAGACCGGTCACTTCCGTTTCGGTGAAGATTTCCGCCCCTTCCCTCCTCGCGGCGTCACCATAGGCGAAGGTGAGGGTATGGGGGTTGATATGCCCGTCCTTTTCATTCCAGCTGGCACCCAACATTCCCTCGGTGTCCAGGTGAGGTGCGACTTCGTTGATTTCATCGGGGGTAAGGATCCTGGAATCGATTCCGAGGGAGTTTTGCAGCTGTACGTTCTTTTTGAGCTGGGCAAGCTGGGTTTCGCTGTAAGCGATCCAAAGGTAGCCTGACGGGTCGTATTCAAGGTCCGCCCCATATTCCAGCTCATCCTGCAAAACCGGGAACTTTTCCATGTTGTAGATGGAAAGCCTGCAATTGATGGTAGTTCCAAACTGCCGCCTTATGCCCGCGCCGCTTCGCCCGCTCGCTCCCGAGGATAAGTAATCCCTTTCAAAAAGGACCGTTTTGACTCCTTCCCTGGCGAGATGCCACGCAATCGAGCACCCATGCACTCCACCGCCGATAATGGCAACATCCGCTGTCCGCCCCGTCATCTTAAAGCCTCCCATCCAACCAAGTGAATCTGGGACCTATTGCATAGTTATGGACCTTGTATAATTTTTATTTTGCGTATTTTTGTAATTTTTGCAGAATTGCGACTTGTACACCCTCCGCCTATAATCTGAATACAAAAGATTGTATTGACATCCCACAAGGTAGTCAAACCAATATTGTCAATTTTGGTTCGATCTTTTTGAGGACATGAAACAACAGGTACGATTTCGGTAAGGGGGATCCAAAAATGGAAATCATACGGGCAACGGCTGTAGTTGATACCCATACCGGCGGAGAGCCTACGCGGATCATAATTGGAGGCGGTCCATGGCTTCAGGGCAAGACTATGGGTGAAAAGTGGGCCTATCTGAGGGAAAACCTCAAGGATTTCAGGAATTTCGTAATGCATGAACCCCGCGGTCATTCGGACATGTTCGGCGCCTTTCTGACACCTCCGGTCCGGGAAGATTCCCACTACGGGGTGCTTTTTATGGATTCGGGCGACGGCGTTTCAATGTGCGGGCACGGCTCTATCGGCACGGCCAACGCTATCGTCGAACTGGGCATGGTCCCACGGCAGGAACCTGTAACCACCGTAGTCCTGGATACCCCCGCGGGACAGGTTTCGCTGGACGTGGAAGTAAAAGACGGTACAGTTGGTGACGTCATACTGGCCAACGTTCCCGCCTTCGTTTACGCTACCGACGTAAAAATCGGACTCCCCTCGCGCAGAGGGAAGAACTTCCGCATGGATATAGCCTTCGGCGGAAACTTCTTCGCCATAATTCACGCCGAAGACCTTGGTTTCACCCTGGAAAAAGAAGAAGTGCCGGAGATGTTGCGGACGGGCCTTGAGATACTCCGTGAAGTCAACAAAACCGTCAAGGTGGAGCATCCAACCGAAAAATACATCAATTCCGTGGGTCTTGTCGAATTCAGCCTCGAGAGGAGAGGCAAACCGACAAAAAACTGCGTCGTTTTCGGGGAAAGCAACGTCGACAGGTCACCTTGCGGCACGGGGACCTGCGCCAAAATGGCACTACTTGCATCGAAGGGAAAACTGGCTCCGGGAGGAGTCTTTGAACATGAAAGCGTCACGGGGAGCGTCTTTCGCGGTTTCTACAAGGAAGGACCTGCCGTGGGCGGATACAAGACCATCCTTCCTTTCATCAGGGGAAAAGCCAGCATCACGGGTTTCAACTTTCTCATTCAGCAGAAGGACGACGAAATGGGAAGCGGTTTCCTGCTCCCACGTTAAAATAAAAAACAAAGATCCCTGTTTCTTTTTAAAAGCCCTTCGCCGAAGTCAGCGACTTTCATGAAGGGCTTTTTGTTTTTCGGGCACGACGACGTCACCGAAAACCGTAAGCCTTTCGGTGGCTTTGTCCTCACAGCACAGTGTCCTGTTGATCCCGTTGGGAAGGACTTTGAACGCCTGGACCGGAAAACCCGCTCCTGAAACGTCGAGCACCAGGTTTTCGCCCAGCCTGAAGACTATGACTACCGCGTTCTCGCCTATATACAACCTCTCATTATGTCCCCCGGGAGAAAAAACCACCGGCGGACATTCATGCAGTCGAAGTCCCTGTTCATCGTAAACGGAAAGCCCCTTCAACCCTTCTTTCGAGACAGCCGCCAGCCCGTAGTCTCCGAACCCGTAAAGGAAACCCTGCAGGATCTCCTGCAGGAGATCCTGCAACCTTTTCTCCTTTTCAAACCGTCTCCCCAAATTTTCCTCTCCGTAATCAACGAAAGAAGCCAGACCCACCAGGCTGTCCATGTAGGCCCCTCCCAGTTGGCAGAGAAAATACAATTTTGCGTTTTCGGCCATCCTGAGGAATTTTTCTTCAGGAAGGTCCTTGACTGCCACACCTTCTGCAGCAGCAGCCATTTCCCTGAGTCTTCCCGTCTTGCCTTCGTAGGAAAACCGATCGTTTGCAGCAAGGCTGCGGGAAAAGGCGTCACCAAGGATGACGGCTGAATCACCGTGTTTGCCCTCGCTGAGCAAGCGCTTTGCCTTAAGTACCACAAGCCTGGCGTTTTCGCCCGGAAACATCGACGAATACAGCACTACCAGCGGCATAACCCCTCTTGTCTTGGCCATTTCCTTTTCGTCTTCGGGCCGGAAGGACAAAACCCGAGTTTCGGTCCGACCGAAAGAAATAGCCGAACGGCCGTCTTTTCCCTCGAAGGCCAGCTTGATGCGAAAGGTATAATCTCCCCATAAAGGCGGAATGAAACCGGGCAGATTGAAGCCTGTTTGTTGTTTCCCAGAGCTCCAGTAAGGATGCTCTCCGGCAAGCACCCAGCCTGATCCCCCCTCTTTTGCCAATAACCACCTTTCCGGCTGGAAGGTAGCCGGTTCCTCCTGCAAGGTCACTCCGGGAAGTGTTTCCAGGAGCTTTTCAAGAAGCCCTTCGTCTTCTTCGGCAAGAGGAAAGGGGGTATAGTTCACGGGTTCGATCTCCACCACCGGCGAAAGCCCGAAGGATTCGAGAAATCCTTCCAGGTCTGTTTCCGGGTTGAGCTTGTCGGATATGGTTACTTTTAGGGGGACATAGGTCCCTGGAAATTCCGACTGTTCCTTCTCTGCTTCTATTTCCGAAACCACAGGCATGGAACCGACCCTGAAATTAACCGTTTCGTAAAGGTTCAGCCCGGGCACCTCGACAACCACCGTTTCTTCAACGGGCGTTATCTCCGGCAAAGAGCCGCCCCACCTGTACAACAGGCTTTGCCATGCCCCGGGTTCACCTGAAACTTTCAAAGGAGCGCTCGTCCAGTTAGTCCCCTTGTCACTTAAAAGCCCAAAACCACTTGTAGTTCGTACTACGACTTCATACTTGTCAGAGTCGCGGGGAAGTCCACCCTCAAAGAAACGGAAATGGATCACGTTAGGGAACGAGTCGTCCCCCGGGATCAGGTCATGCTGAGCCGAAGCCTCCAGAAAGGAGGACCTGACAATCCATAGCTGCACTTTTTCGCGCGAACCCGATGCGTCGTCTCTTATGCCAAAAGTTATCAGTCCGTCGAAGTTCCGCTCTGTCTCTTCGACACCAGGTGCCTCGTAGGCGATAAATGCCTTGCCGGCCGGATCGGTGGCGACGTAGAGGGTATTTTCGTCCACTCCCGTTGCCATGGGGGAGTAAAGCCTCCCGAGCCGGGGCCTTTCGACGGCGAGTTCCGCACCAGCTACAGGTTGGCCTCTTTCGGTCAGCTCTACGTTTATCCAGCAAGTATTTCTGACCGTCCCTTCTGTTTCCATCTCGATGAAACCTGACACCGAGAAAGAAAGAGACCTTGCCGGAACTGCAGATGAAGCCTCGCGGCTTTTTGGGACATTCTCATCATCTTTCTGGCTTCCGTAACGTTCTTCGGCTGCGAGGCAAAAAGCCTTTTCAAAACGCTTGACTAGTTCTCTAAAAACTTCGGCTGGCAGGTCATTACCGCGGCCCGGCTTTATGTCCAGTATCAAGCCTGTCCGTGGAACCCCTCCGGGGAAAAGTGCCAGTGCCGCACTTTCGCCGCCGTTATAAAGCCGAGCCAGAAGAAAATCCCTGGATTTTACAATAAGCTCCGCCCGTTCTTCCGACAGTAGCCCGTTGAACGGGAAGTCCCGCCATTCAAGAAAAAGGGCCGGCTTCTTTTCGACCAGCGGAGCATCGTTTCCCCCTTCAGTCCAGGGGTTTCTGTGTACGAGACGGATATCCAGGCCGGCCGGCAAAGTCCTTTGGCTCGTGGCTGCTCCTTCTGCCTTAAAATCCAAAAACAAATGGCGCTCGATGTTTTTGCCTTCCATCCAGTTTATCGAAAAGGGCTCGACCTTCCCGAAGATGCTTCTCAATAAATGATTCCTCTCCGCTTGGAAAGCTCCATCGATTTCATTTTCGATCTCTTTCCTTTGCCCGGAAATCACTGACTGAAATTCATCGCCCCCGGGCCAGGAGGTGTCGGACCTGCCCGACAAAAGGGCCAGTAGAGTCAGGTCTTTTGCTGCGGCATACTTTTTTGCCGCTTCCTTCAAAGAGGAATTGTATTCTCTTATGTCTTTTTTACGTTCTTCGATAAGATCGTTGTCTGATGGTGAGCCCGGGACAAAACCTGCATCGTCTTTTCCCAGCATATATTCCATTTCCCGCGCGGCCTGGTTCAGGTCAATCCACATGATCGGAAATATTTCCTGCATATATCGCTCAAGAAGAGGTGGTGGAACCTCTCGGGCCGAAAGATGCGACGCGCCACTTTTTGCATTGGGCCACGAACCCGACCAGATGACCCAGGCCCAATAATCGACCGGACTTTCGATTAAAAGCTTCAGCCTTTTTCTTTCGTCGTCCTCGAGAACATCCGCAAAATTTTCACTTAAGAGAACGCGTTGGGCCCATGATACTGCAATGTGGTGAATTTTCCGGAGGTCCTTCGGCCATTCGGAGGGATCCTTTCCGTAGACATCCTGGAACGCTTCCTCCACGTCCTGCAGGGAAGAAAGGTTTTCCTTCGACAAGAGATCCCTCAAAAGCAACCCCTCGTGCGAGACAGAAGGGCCGTCAAAACCGAAAGCCACGCCACTTCCGAAGGCCAAAACAAACCCTGAAAGGGCGATAAATCCCCAAAAACGTCGCAAGCGCACACCTTCCTTTCGCCTTAGGAGAGTATATCAAAAGTCTTTTGCAGGGTGCCCTGCCGGGTTTGCTCAAAAAGGGTTTTTGCTTTCGAAAACACGCTCGTTCTGTGCCATAATTGACGCGGTCACGGGAGGTGAACCTAAAAGGATGGCACTTTCGAAGCAAAAAAATTTTCGATTTAAGATCGCCTTGATGCTGGTTGTCCTTTTTTTCGCCTGCTTGTGGGTTTTTTCGCACTTTTTGACCAGGATAGACGAAAAGATGGAAGCCATCGAAATGGTAAAAGCGCAATACCTTCAAAAAGAACGTATCGAAGGGTTCATCTCGAATGTAAACCGGGAGGGTAAATTCAAACTTATCGGATGGGATATAGAACCCGCAGAAAAAGAAGGGGCCTTTATCGTAAGTTATACCGTGAGAAGGTTGAACGAAGACGGCTTTGCTATCGGCCCCGTAGAGGGATTTTGGTACAAGGTCGACCTGAAGGAAAATTCCTGCGAGCAAATCTATCCTCCAGGAACGTACACTCCTGAAAGCTAGAAGCAACTTGCGGCCACAGGCGACAAAGGATTTGCGAAAAGCGGGATATCAGCATAGACTCTGTTTTCGAAAAAAGCGCCGACCCTTCGAAGAGCCGGCGCTTTTTTCGATCTTATATTTTTTTATGAAAATTCCGGGACTTGAGGCCTTCCGGTCCCGGTTAATCTTCTTTGCCAGCGCTGTCATCTACGAGGTTTTCCACCCAGTTGCTCTCGAAGTCGTCGATCAGGTCTCTGAATTCCTCCATGTCGTATTCGACGAAACACTTGAGATCCGATGTGCAGCTCAGGTTGCCTACGATCTTTTTTTGTCTGTCCATTGCGAGCACCTCCGTTACAGGCCCGACCCCGGGTACACGGCGGCCCGATGCGTCTTCGGTTTTTATTACTATATCATACACGGACGTAAGTCCGTGTAGAATAATCTCCCTTTCCTTTTCTCAGTTAACACACAAAATTTTATGAATTGTTTTTATCGATCTGCAGGCCGTCACGATACAAAATCGACTCAACAATTGATCCTGCCGAGCGATACACGGACACCAGTCCGTGTAGAATAATCTCCCTTTCCTTGCTTCCAAAAACACGTAAATTGCCTCCAACGT
>JAHDOX010000032.1 GCA_018434645.1 Synergistales bacterium
AATAAAGCAACACACGGACTTGCGTCCGTGTGTCGATCCGCAGGCCGTGAGGCTTTGGGAAAGGACTACAGAATGCTCCTGCGGATCGATGTCTATCCAGAAGGCTTTCGGCCCGGGGGCGGCGGTGGTATGTGGTATTATTCGTTAGTGTCGTTCATCTTGAAGTTACCCTTTAAGGTTTCCGGGAAACGGGAACCGTCGCTTCAAGGGAGGTCTCATGCCACTCAGAATATATTGTCCCTCATGCGGGAAAAATTACGAACCGTGCCTTAGACCCGTCCGTTGCGATTGCGGGCGACCATTGTCCTGCGTACAGGATTGGGAGGAACTCAGGATAAACAGGTCGGCCCCGGGCATGTGGCGTTATAGTTCTGCCCTGCCAGAGTCGTTGCAAGACCTTTCGATGGGTGAAGGCTGGACACCCCTGATACCTGCGAGGCACCAAAAGGGCCCGCTTTACAAGATGGAATTCATGGCGCCCACGGGGTCTTTCAAGGATCGCGGGGCGGTGCTTGTGGTTTCCGACGCCGTTTCGGCCGAATGTGATTCCGTTGTAATCGATTCTTCCGGAAATGCGGGAGCTTCGGTGGCCGCCTATGCGGCAAGGGCCGGCATCAAGGCGACCGTAGTGGTCCCAGAGGGGACTTCAGAGAACAAGAAGCGGCAGATCGCCTCTTTTGGGGCCGAGGTCCTGGCGAAAGGGAAAAACCGTTCGGAAGCGGCCGCCTTTGCATGGGAAATAGCGAAAGACGTTTTTTATGCCAGCCATGTATGGAACCCGCTTTTTCTCGAGGGGACCAAAACGGTCGCGTTCGAGATTTGGGAACAGCTGGGACAAAAGGCCCCCGACGTGGTGATCGCCCCGGCTGGAAACGGAACGCTCCTTTTGGGGCTTTTCAAAGGCTTCAGGGAGCTTTCGCAACGGGCTCTGATCGACAGGCTTCCCCGGCTGATTGCCGTTCAGGCGGAAAAGTGCGCACCTTTAAGGAACGCACTAAGCGGGGAAAAAACTTCCTGCGGAAAAACCCGCGCGGAGGGTATAGCTGTTTCGAGCCCCCCAAGAGTTGATGAGATGCTTAAAGCTGTACGTTCCACCCGCGGCGATGTGGTGACCGTGGACGACGACAGGATTCTCAAGATGAAAGATGCTCTGGCAAAAGACGAAGGCCTTTACGTGGAAACAACGGCTGCGGCAGCCCCGGCGGCGGAACGGATGCTTCGGGAAACCGGTTATTTCAAAAACGGAGAAGTCGTCGTCGTCCCGCTTACGGGATCAGGCCTCAAAAGTCAGCAATCTTGAGTTATCCGGCAAAAGCCGTTGAACGCTCGTGTTTGAAACAACAAATGTGAAAAAGCAACGGGAGGGTCGGCAATTTGGGGGAAATCCGGAACGTACAAATCGACATCATCGAAGACGCGGTCAAGTCCCTGTTTCTCAAGGCCAATACTTCCATAGGACAGGACATATACAATGCGCTTTTCGATGGACTGAATAAAACCGAAGAATCTCCGAACGGCCGTGATGTTTTGGGGCAGTTGCTTAAAAACCACGATATCGCGAGGGAAGAAGGCGTTCCCATATGCCAGGATACCGGAATGGCCGTTGTATTTCTGGATATCGGCCAGGACGTCCACATAACCGGCGGTTACATCGAAGAAGCAGTCAACAGGGGAGTGGCGGCGGCCTACGAAGAGGGTTATTTCAGGAAATCCGTGGTTACCGACCCTCTTTTCGACAGAAGGAACACCGGTGACAATACTCCGGCTGTGATCCACACCCGGATAGTGCCGGGAAGGCTTCTTCATATAATAGTCACGCCAAAAGGTTTCGGCAGCGAAAACATGAGTGCACTGAAGATGCTGACCCCGGCTTCGGGAGTCGAAGGCGTCGAGGAGTTCGTAGCAGATACCGTAATCGCCGCCGGCCCAAACCCCTGTCCTCCGACGATTGTGGGCGTCGGTATAGGCGGGACTATGGAGAAGGCGGCAATCCTGGCGAAAAGGGCCACACTGCGTCCAGTGAACGAGAGCCACCCGGAATCCCGGTACGCCGAGCTGGAAAGGAGAATACTCGAGAGGATCAACCGCTCCGGGATCGGTCCCGCCGGACTTGGAGGGCGTATCACGTCCCTGGCGGTGCATATCGAGTATGCTCCCGCACACATCGCCGGAACGGCCGTCGTGGTTAACCTGTGCTGCCACGCCTGCAGACATGCGCAGGTCACCCTTTGAGACAGGGAGGAAGAAATGAATGGAAGCCATCCCCCTGATTACGCCTCTTGATACCGACACCGTCAGACGACTCCGAGCCGGAGACCGCGTAACAATGAGCGGAGTTGTCTATACCGCCCGGGATGCGGCACACAAGCGAATGATAGAAGCGGTCGAAGCAGGTAGACCCCTTCCTTTTCCCCTGGAGGGACAAGTTATCTATTACGTCGGCCCCGCTCCGGCTCCGCCCGGATGGGCCGTAGGACCCGCCGGGCCGACGACCAGCGGCCGCATGGACCCCTACACGCCGAAGCTCCTTGAGCTGGGCCTGAAAGGGATGATAGGAAAAGGGACGAGGTCGGGAAAGGTAATCGGGGCCATGGAGCGCTACGAAGCAGTTTATTTCGGGGCCGTCGGCGGAGCCGCCGCATTGATCGCAAAGAGCGTCATAAAGACAGAACTCGTCGCTTACGAAGACCTTGGACCCGAAGCGATATACCGTTTCACGGTAAGCAAACTTCCGCTGACGGTGCTGATAGATTCGCTCGGCAACAACCTTTATGCGCAGGGACCGAAAGTGTACCGCCGATAACAGGACCTGCACGAGAAACTTTCGGTGGCGGCCTTGACTAAACACGGAAAGGACTTGCCATGACCTTACTCACTGACCTTTTTGAAAATGACCTGTTTGCCATGAGCCTTGCTGTTTTTTCGGGCCTCCTCCTTGGGCGGCTTCGCATCGGCAGGATAAGCCTGGGCATTTCCGGCGCATTGTTCACGGGACTAGCCATAGGATTTTTTGGTTTCGGAATAAACAGGGACCTCTTTGTATGGAATCTGGTCGTTTTTGTCGTCAGCGTGGGCCTTTTGGCTGCCGAGGATGTAATGGTTTTCGTAAGGAGGTTCGGTTTCAGATTTTTCGTTCTTTCGGTGGCGGTAACAGGCGCTGGAGCCTTTTCCACCTGGGCATTTGCGAAAATTTTTGCCTCCGGTATCGACCCGCACGTCGTCGCCGGGACTTACGTAGGTGCTTTAACCAGCTCTCCGGGACTTGGCGCCGCGATGGAAGCCGTTGCCGAGGGATCGACCGTCGCAGCAGGTTATTCAATAGCCTATCCTTTCGGGGTGTTGGCGGTGGTCCTATTTGTGGAGTTGGCACCGCTTTTTTTCGGAATAGATAACGAAGCTGAAAAGAGGGAACTGAAAGATTTTTTGGCCGCAAGCAAATCATCGGGAAGAAGCGGCAACCCTTCGGTCTTTTTTTCCATACTCTCTTTTGTCGGCTGCATGATGACTGGACTTTTCATCGGCAGCTTGCCGATTCCGGTTCCTGGACTCGGGATTTTAAGGCTTGGAGGAACTGGAGGCGCACTGATAGGCGCGCTTGTCCTTGGCGCTTTCGGGAACCTGGGGCCTCTGCCTATGCGTATGGACAGACGGGTACTTTCGGTACTGAGGGATCTGTCGTTGGCCTTTTTCCTGGCCGCTGTGGGTCTCATGTCCGGTCCCGGGGTTTTGGAAATATTCCGGGAAAGCGGTTGGATATTGGTTGTAATCGGGTCCGTAACGGCTTTGGTTTCTCTCGGTGCAGGGTACATTTTGGGCAGGGTTGTCTGGAAAATGAACTGGGTGCTCCTGACTGGTGCGATATGCGGAGCCATGACCAGCACTCCGGGACTTGGAGCCGCCATCGACGCGACGAAAAGCGAGGAATGTGCGGCCGGGTATGGGGCGACCTACCCTGTGGCGCTTTTTTGCATGGTTCTTTTCACCACATTGATAGTAAGATCCTTCGGACAATAAGATACCTGTCCAATATAAAAAATTTTGAAACTTCCTGCCTTCGTTCAAAGATGAATTTGGCTTTTGCCCGGGGTGACGAAGGGCTATAAGCCCTAAATATGGTTGTTTCCAAGAGATTTGTAGTGAGTTGTCTTGAAATTCTACGTAAATTGTTGCATTATCGGTCAGGCGGAGGAATAATTGTTGCGTTTGTAACTCGGTTCACCTATTGTATGGCTTCGAAAGCTGACTTCCCATTTCAAAGTCAGCCTAAGGGGAAAAGGTGAAAATCTTACGGAACGCAGCGTAAAAGGAGGCGTCCTGAAGTGTTTGACAAGGAAGAGCTTGAGCGTATCCGGCAAGGCAGGAAAAAATACGACGAGAAGGTGGAAAAGGGACTCGCAAAGAAACCGGAAAGACGCGAGAAGTTCGAGACCGGGGGCGGGCTTGCCCTGGAGCGTCTTTACACGCCTGAAGCACTGGCCGACAGGGATTACATGGAAGATATCGGTTTCCCCGGCAGCTACCCGTTCACGCGCGGGGTGCAGCCGACCATGTACAGGGGACGTCTCTGGACAATGAGGCAGTATGCCGGTTTCGGGACGGCCAAGGAGTCCAACGAAAGATACCGTTACCTTCTTGAACAGGGCCAGACAGGCCTTTCCGTGGCCTTCGACCTTCCGACCCAGATCGGTTACGATTCAGACCATCCCATGGCCCAGGGGGAAGTCGGCAAGGTGGGAGTGGCGATCGACAGCCTGGAAGACATGGAAGTGCTCTTCGACCAGATACCCCTCGACAAAGTTTCGACCTCGATGACCATAAACGCCCCCGCTTCGGTTCTATTGGCGATGTACATAGCCGTCGCCGAGAAGCAGGGCGTTTCGGCGGACAAACTCTCCGGAACAATCCAAAACGATATCCTCAAGGAATACATCGCAAGGGGAACCTACATTTTCCCACCTAAACCCTCCATGCGCATCATTACGGACATTTTCGCTTTCTGCAGCGAAAACGTGCCTAAATGGAACACCATATCCATATCCGGATACCACATCAGGGAAGCCGGATCGACGGCCGTCCAGGAAGTTGCTTTTACTCTCGCCGACGGGCTGGCCTACGTCAAGGCCGCCGTGGATGTTGGACTGGACCCGAACGTGTTCGGAAAGCGCCTGTCGTTTTTCTTCAACGCTCACAACGATTTTCTGGAAGAGGTTGCAAAATTCCGCGCCGCAAGGCGGCTTTGGGCCAAGCTGATGAAAGAACGCTTCGGCGTAACCGACCCGAAGGCGCTTATGCTGAGGTTCCATACCCAGACGGCCGGCAGTACCCTTACGGCCCAGCAGCCCGAAAACAACATCGTCCGTGTAGCTATCCAGGCGCTGGCCTCGGTTCTTGGCGGGACCCAGTCGCTGCACACAAACAGCTTTGACGAGGCGCTGGCCCTTCCTTCAGAAAAGAGCGTCGGCATAGCCCTGAAAACCCAACAGATCATTGGTTACGAGTCGGGGGTCGCAAACACCGTGGATCCCCTCGCCGGGAGCTATGTCGTGGAAAGCCTGACCAACGAGATAGAAAATCAGGCCAAAGAGTATATAGAGAAGATCGATGAGATGGGCGGTATGCTTGTCGCCATCGAGAAAGGCTATGTGCAACAGCAGATCCAGGATGCGGCCTATAACTACCAGCGGGCCGTTGAAAGCGGCGATCGCGTGGTTGTCGGCGTCAATCGTTTCCGCAAGGAAGAAGCCGACGAAACCAGGGAACTCCTCAAGGTCGATCCCAAAGTCGGCGAGAACCAGGTGCGCGCCCTTAAATCCGTAAAGGAAAAACGGGACGGCGAAGCCGTCCGAAGGGCCCTGGAGGAAATCCGAAAAGCAGCTCGTGACGAGAAGCTGAACCTTATGCCTCCGATAATAGAGGCCGTGAAAGTCTACGCCACCGAGGGGGAGATCTGCGGCGTTCTACGGGAAGAGTTCGGCGAATACAGGGAAAACATCGTCCTCTAGCGGACGTTGAGTCGAGGAACGGGAGGCAGGAAGGAACATGGAAAAGAGGAAGACACGGGTTGTAGTGGCGAAGCCCGGGCTTGACGGACACGACCGGGGAGCGAAGGTAGTAGCCAGGGCGCTCAGGGACGCGGGCATGGAGGTTATTTACACGG
>JAHDOX010000100.1 GCA_018434645.1 Synergistales bacterium
TATAAGATTGAGCAAAACCCTCTCTGGCCAGGCGACGCATGACTTTCGGGCGAGTGAAGGCTTCGGCGAGAAAGATTACATCGGGGTTGTCTTTTCTGATTTCTTTTATCAACCAACTCCAGAAGGGGAAGGGTTTGGTGTGTGGATTGTCCACACGAAAGATCCGTATTCCCTGGTCGACCCAAAAGGACGTTACGCTTTTTAATTCCTCCCAAAGTTCTTCCCAATGGTCCGTCTCAAAATTGAAGGGTACCACGTCCTGGTATTTTTTTGGTGGATTTTCTGCATATTGAATACTGCCGTCGGGTCGCCACCTGAACCACTCTGGATGGGTTTTAATATATGGATGATCCCTGGAGCACTGGAAGGCCAGGTCAATGGCGACTTCCATGTCCAGCTCCCTTGCTTTACGAACGAAGTTCCTGAAATCTTCGAGGGTTCCAAGTTCGGGATGAATTGCGGTATGCCCCCCGAGGTCCGAACCGATGGCCCAGGGACATCCCGGGTCATGCGGTCCGGCAGGGAGCGTGTTATTCGGGCCTTTTCGATCAGTGAAGCCAATAGGGTGAACAGGGGGAAGATAGACTACATCAAAACCCATTCTGGCTATTTCGGAAAGCCTGTCAGCGGCGTTTTCGAGGTTTCCTCCCATTTGGCCGTTGCAGGTAGAACGCGGGAAAAACTCGTACCATGTGCTGAACCTTGCCTTTGGCCGGACCACGTCCACTTCAAAGGGTTGCCGGGGTTCGGTCACGAAACCTTTGCTGTCCTCGTTTCTGATCATCAAAAGCTTTAAAGTTTCCTCGTTCAGTATCGAGTTTATCAGGTTCAGGTTACTGGTGCTGGATACGCGCTCCAGGTAATCAAAAAGCAGGCTGTGATCGGGATTCGATGCTTTACCAGCATACTTTCTTATTTCGACACACAAGAGGTCACGATCTGTTATAGTCGCCTCGTCGGCTTCGAGCTTTTTGCCGAAGTCTTTTACAAGGGTGGCGAATCTGTCGATATTTCCGCGAATGGCATACCTGTACATGGCCATATTTTCGACCAGGAAGGTGGCACGCCAGCGATCGTTGCCTACGTGAACCATGGGATATTCTTCCCAATTTTGGACTTTTAGGGTGGTGTCTCTGCTGACAAGCAAAGTCGCCTTTATTTCGTCATGACCGTCGGCGAATACGTCGGCTTCAACCACAACTGACTCCCCTGGTATTCTCCTTATAGGGAAACGACCGTTGGCAATGCAGGGTGAAATGTTTTCGATAACCACACGGATAGTGCCTTCTTTCATCTCTGTCACCTACTTTCAGGTCGCGATAGAAAAAACAGAAATTGATATGTTGTATATATATGATAAAGTACTGAAGAGCATATGCAAGGGGGATTTTAAAACCTCTGCTGAGCTTCCTCGGTCAACAGTATCATCAAAAGTTTCGTATCGTCTCCGCCTTTTAAATATTCGTCGACGATAGCAAGGTATGTTAGCCCATTTCCCGTAGTGCTGTGCGATACAAAAAGCACCAGGGCTTCTTCTTCGTGAACCGGCTTGTATTTCGGGTGGTTCCTTTCAATCTCGTTTACCAGCGTTTCCACATTTACCAAGAGCGGGTCGAATTCAAGCTCTACCGCATGTATAAGCCTGTCGTCTTTTATAAAAATCGAAATCCGCAAAAGGCCGTCAGGCTTTGGAATGTCCTCGCAGGAATATGCGCCTGACTCACTGCCTTTTTGCAGGTTGCTGCAATTTACTTCATCGAGAGGGGCGTAAAGCTGCATGCCTTTTTCTGAAACAAAATCCAGAAAACAGGTGGATGGTTCTTCGTTAAAACCCTGCCAAAGCCCCCAAAGGGCCAGTACCAGGATTAGCAAAGCGAACACAAACACGGGAAGCACGAAACGTTTCATGGTATTCTGTTTTCAAACCTTTCCTGATAGGATAAAAACGATTGCAGAAGCAGAATGATACAAACATACACCAATTGTGCCGACGGTTCCAATAAACCGGCAAATAAGCCATAAAACCGATCTGCTTTTGTAATCGGTCTGGTTGGTTTTGTGAAATATTGAAGCGAGCTTGTTCTCCTTGTAGTTTTCATGCGAAGGGTTTGAACAAGAAATACAGTGTAATGTTGTATAATGTATATTTGAATGTTGAGGGATGAGCCGTGGCTATTCTTTTGGCTGTTTGCAAGAGCGAACGGAAAGAAAATCCCAAGTATCCAGTAGAACATGCTTATATCGATCCCCATGGTGGAGTAAGGGGCGACTCTCATTATGGTACAAGCACAAGGCAATTAAGCTTGTTGCGACAAGAGGATGTACAAGAGGTTGCTTCGAGATCAGGCTTTCAATTTCCTTACGGCAGCTTGGCCGAAAACTTGAGGATAGAGGGAATTCCCGAAAATGCTTTATCCCCCGGGAAACGGCTCCGCATAGGATCAAAAGTCCTTCTTGAAGTGACTGAAAAAGGCAAAAGGCCTGGGGAACCTCATAGTTATGATTACCACGGATGGTGCCTTCTCCCGGAGGTCGGCTATTTTTTGCGAGTCCTTTCCGGCGGGGAAATTGCTCCGGGTGACGAGGTGCGTGTCCTGAAATAGTTCCAGGACGGACATACTGAGAAAGTGCGCTAAAGTCTTGTTATAATATTCAGATTTTGTTGGAAAATGGAGGAGGTGAGGCCTGTGGTCATTTTCCTGCTTTCCGTCGTAACATACCTTCTTCTTGCCTGGAGCGGAGGCGGAATCGATCCGGCTGAAATAGCGATTGCAGTTGTCCTCGGAGGAATACTTGCGATCGGGGCAAGGTCGTGGAATCCCGAGAGGTCCTGGACGCTTGCCGGACTCAACCCGGTGCGATGGGTTTCATTTTTAGTGTATCTTTTCGGGCCGTTTTTATGGGGTATGGTGAAGGCCAATCTCGATGTAGCGATGAGGGTTATCACCGGCGAAATCAGACCGGGAATAGTTCGCATCGATTCGGGGCTCAAAAAGAGCCTGGCTTCGACGATGTTGGCTAACTCGATAACCCTGACACCGGGAACGCTAACTGTAGATGTGGATGATGGGCCAAAAGAGGGGAACATTTTTTATATTCACTGGATATATGTAAGAGACGAGAATCCAGCCGAAGAAGATGTTTATGGCTCTTTCGGGAAATGGGCTAGGAGGGTAGCCGAATGAATCCGACATTTTTTGCCTGGGGCGCCACTATTATCGCCCTTTGTGCCCTGGTCATGACCGGACGTCTCATTGCAGGTCCGACAGTGCCGGACAGGGTCGTAGCCCTTGATTCGATCAACACGCTCGTAGTAGCGATGATGGTACTTCTTTCCATTGTCTATGATTCCGTCGTAATGGTGGATGTTGCCATAGTTTATGCGGGCCTTTCCTTTGTAGGTACCATGTTTATCGCCCGCTTTATGGAAGGCGGGGTGTAACAGATGACTATTTTGATCGTCTTTTTCCTCGTAGTCGGGGTTACGTTCAACTTGCTTGGGACCATAGCTCTTTTTCGTTTCCCCGATGTTTTCACCCGCCTTCACGGTACTACCAAGTGCACAACCTTCGGCTCGATCTTTACATCAGGTGCGGTAATTCTTTTTGCGATCCAAAAACTTATCGTTACCGGTGAAGGCAGGTTCGTCGCACTGGCAGTCCACGTAGCCCTGGCGATCTTTGCTTTGCTAATCACCAATCCAACTGGTGCCCATGCCATAGCCCGGGCTGCGCATAAAAGCGGAGTTCTGCCAAAACTTGCCGTCGTGGACAGGCTTGCCGAAGACGAGAAGAAAAAGGACGGTGTCTCGGCATGAATGGATTGGCGCATACTGCAGTGCTTGCCGCGATAGTCGTAGCAGGTTTTTTTGCCGTCTGGTTCAGGGACTTGCTCTCTTCAGTGGTTTCACTTGGGGTTTTCAGCCTTCTCCTTTCGTTGGAATTCTACATCCTCAAGGCGCCGGATGTGGCTATCGCCGAAGCTGGTATCGGCGCGGGGCTCACGACAGCCATCTATATAATCGCGCTAAGGGGATGCAACGTTTTACGCAAGGGCGGCGGAGGTGGACGCAAATGAAAAAAAGCGTGTTGTTTCTGATCGCTCTGCTGGTAGTCGTTGGAACACTTTGGGGCGCCCTTGACGGAATACATCCCTTCGGAGAAGTGGATAAAGCCCCCATGGATGACTATTACATCGAAAACGCCCAGCGGGAGCGGAACGTCAATAACCTGGTGACTTCGGTTGTTTTCGATTACAGGGGTTTTGACACCCTCGGCGAGGCTGCGGTGTTATTTACGGCCGTCTGCTCGGTGCTTGCTGTGTTCAGGAAGGGAGGGTACGACTGATGGAGCCTCTCTCCATAATTGTAAGAACCATTTGCGATATTTTTGCCTGGTTTCTGGCTGTTTTCGGTGCATACGTAATTATTCACGGCCACCTTTCGCCCGGAGGCGGTTTCCAGGGCGGAGCAGTTGTTGCCACATTCATGGCCCTTTTGCTTGTGTCTCATGGCGGCAAAAAACTGCTTTCCTTCGTAAAACCCGGACTTTATTCCTGGGCCGAAACGACGGGCCTGCTCCTTTTCATTGGGACAGGTTTCGCAGGACTTACGACAGCTTTCTTTTACAATTTCCTTGCAGGTGAAGGCGGCCTTTTCGGCGCTGTCGTTCCACTAGGAGCCAACAGCGGCATACTTAACAGTTCCGGAACCATTGCAGTGATGAACATGGCAGTAGGCCTTGAAGTCATAGGGGGGCTTTCTCTGATTATCCTGTACATGTTCAAGGGAATCCGCTTATATGACGATACAGGAAGAGAGGAGACCGGCCATGACAGGTAATATGCCCTTTCTTGTTGTAGGAATTCTTTTCTTCCTGGGTTTATATTCGATCCTTTTCGAAAGAAACCTTATAAAGATAGCAATCGGGATCACTTTGCTGGAAGCTTCTGCAAACCTGCTTCTCATCGTGCTTGGATACAGAAATGGGGGAAGCATTCCTGTTTTTACACTGGCCGGCGAAGTGGAAACTATGGTGCTTCCTACACCGCAGGCATTGACGCTGACCGCAATCGTCATAGGTCTTGCGACTTCGGCGCTGCTTTTGTCGCTGATCATGATGCTTTACAAGCATTATGGAACCCTTGACGTGCGGGAGATCAGGAGGTTACGAGGATGAACTGGAGCGTACATCTCCCGGCTTTAGTGATCGCGGTTCCATTGTTGGGTGCCTTCGCGGCTC
Source organism: Synergistales bacterium (assembly GCA_018434645.1). Classification (GTDB taxonomy): domain Bacteria; phylum Synergistota; class Synergistia; order Synergistales; family Thermovirgaceae; genus UBA1876. Next base: position 5,241 of record JAHDOX010000100.1, read on the forward strand.
CGGTTGCCGGTCTGGGCGGCAAGCCGCTGAGAAACCTGTGGCTCGTGACGGTGTCAGCGTTGACTGCGATATTGAGTATAATTCTCTGGCGTTATGTACAGGTTGAAGGCATAATGGTTTACGTGCTGGGCGGAGAGTCCTGGGCCCTGACTCTTCCTTCGGGCCTGAGCTGGCCTATACGCATTATCCTGGAGGTGGATGCCTTCAGCGCGTTCATGGCTGTTGTCGGGTCTATTGCGGCACTGGCTGGCGCCTTCTTTTCCTTGCGGTTCATGGAGCGCTTTTCCGGTCTAGACAAATTTGTCTCCCTTTATTTCCTGCTCACTGCGGGAATGCTGGGGATGGAACTCACGGGCGACCTTTTCAACTTTTTTGTGTTCCTTGAAATTGCGTCAGTCGCGTCTTTTGGGCTCGTAGCGTACTGGAGGGACAGGCCGGAAGCGATAGAGGCGGGTTTCAAGTATATGGTCGTATCAACGGTGGCAGCCATGCTAATACTAATAGCCGTAGGATTTTTCTACGGACGCTACAACGCAGTAAACATGGCGGCCGTGGCCCGCATGATGCGTTTTGGATATGCGGAGAAAATAGCGCTTGTCTTTCTGGTAGCGTCGCTGGCGATGAAATGCGGAACCGTACCTATGCACATGTGGACGCCGGATGCCTACACGGAAGCACCGGCAGGTGTTACATGCCTACTTGTAGCCGTCAGTCAGGCATCGCTTTACGGTCTTTTCAGAGTTTGTTTCTCCCTATACGGCACGAGCCTTGGAAGTTCCGTCGTGCCATGGACAATAATAGTCATGGGTGTTCTCTCCATGTTTATAGGCGTCACCATGGCGGTCATACAGAAAGAAATCAAGAGATTGATGGCCTATCATTCAGTGTCACAGATTGGTTATATACTTCTCGGGCTTGGCGTAGGATTGCTGGCGCTGAATGACCCGCAGGCGATGGCCGAATACGGGTTCACAGCAATGAAGGGCGGCATCTTCCACCTCATCAACTACACGATGTACAAGGGATTGCTGTTTCTGACGGCCGGGGCCCTTTATTACGCTGCCGGTACCAGGAATCTGAACGAACTCGGCGGACTTGCGAGGGTAATGCCACACACTACATTCATGTTCGTAATTGCCGCTGCCGCGATCGCCGGGTTGCCGCCATTCAACGGCTTCGTGTCGAAGCTCCTCATTTATGAATCAACCTTCGCGGTTTACCCGATTCTGGCTGTTGCGGCTCTTGTGACTTCCGTCCTTACCCTGGCCTCTTTTGTCAAGGTTTTCCAGACGGCCTTTCTGGGGCCAGAGAAGTCGGTCTTCCAGCACGTCAAGGAGGTTCCGGCGACAATGCTTGTCGGTATGTCTATCCTAACGATCGTCATCATTGGTCTGACCCTGTTCCCGACGTGGTCACTTGCCCATCTTGTTGAACCCGCTGCAAAGGCTCTGGTGGATCAGGCCGGATACATTACGGCCGTCATGGGAGGTGGGTTGTGATGTGGAGCACGGTTTACACAGGTTTCGGCTATTGGGACGTTTACACCTGGCTGATCTTTTTTGCGATTGCCGCTGCCCTTGTTCTGTGGCTTCGCAGTCTCGGCAGGAAAGACTACAAAAAGGGCACAGACCAGGATGAAATTTTCTATGGGAGCAATGTCGTGCCTGATGACGGCTCCGAGATACAGGTACCTGCCAGTTCCGCTTACTGGGGCTTTACCGAGGCTTTGAAGGGATATTATGAAATACTTGTCGAGTTGCACAGCGGCGATGCGAGAGAATACGTCGGATACATGGTACTGACGGCTTCGGTGCTAGCCGTTTTGGTGCTGCTTTAAAGGTGGGACGGCCATGAAACTTGATCGATACCTTGAGGTGCTTACAAAATCAATCTGGGTTTTCCACTGCAACAGCGGATCCTGCAACGGCTGCGACATCGAAATCGTGGCAACCATAACTCCCCGATATGATATAGAGCGGTTTGGGATGAAACTCGTGGGCACGCCCAGACATGCGGATGCTCTGCTTGTAACGGGTCCGGTGACAAAGTATATGACCGAAAGGCTAAAGAGGATCTACGCTCAGATGCCGGATCCGAAAGTTGTAATAGCCGTCGGGAATTGCGCTAATTCCGGAGACGTGTTCTACAAATCCTACAACCTGGACGGTCCCGTGGACAACGTGCTGCCGGTGGACGTTTACGTTCACGGATGTCCGCCACGTCCCGAAGCGATCATCGAGGGTGCCGCGAAAGCCATACTGAAACTGGAAAAAATGAAAGAAGAGTACCAAAAGGCAGGTGCGCAGCAATGACATGCCGTCCTGAATATGTCAA
>JAHDOX010000101.1 GCA_018434645.1 Synergistales bacterium
ATTTATCCCGCCAATGAGAAACAGAAAAACAGGTTGCCCTGGTTTGACATCGCCGCCATAGTCTTTTCCATAGCCGTCGGCGCATACCTGACCCTGGACTATATGAACCTTGTCATGCGCGCGGGAGACCCCTTGATGAGGGACCTCATCCTGGGCGGATTCACCATTCTTCTCGTACTCGAGGCCACCCGACGGACCATGGGATGGCCCCTTGTCATCGTGGCCGTGTGCTTCCTGCTTTACGCACTCTACGGCCATCTCATACCGGGGGCGCTGGGGCACAGACAATACCACCTGACAAGGGTGATAGAACACATGTTCCTCACCAGTGAAGGGATCTACGGCGTGTCGATCTATGTCACAGCCACCTTCGTGTTTGTCTTCATTCTCCTGGGGTCCTTTCTGGCGGAAACCGGAGGCGCCCAAGCCTTCATAGACTTGGCCTTTTCAATAACGGGCCGCTACCGTGGAGGCCCTGCAAAGGCTGCTGTCGTCGCCAGCGGTCTGATGGGAACCATTTCGGGAAGTTCCTTTGCCAACGTGGCGGGAACAGGGACCTTCACCATCCCGTTAATGAAAAGCGTGGGCTACAAGCCTGAATTCGCCGGCGGTGTTGAAGCCGCCGCTTCATCCGGCGGCCAGATCATGCCTCCCATCATGGGCGCCGCGGCCTTTATCATGGCTGAAATGACGGGCGTGCCCTACGGCAAACTGATCGTCCACGCCGCCATTCCGGCAATCCTTTACTATGTTTCGGTCTTTCTCATGGTGGACCTGGAAGCCGCAAAAATGGGTCTGAGAGGACTCCTGAGAAACCAGCTCCCACAGTTTTTCGAAGTACTCAAAAGAGGCGGTTTCCTGCTTTTGGCGCCATTGAGCATCGTGTATATGCTCATCGCCGGTTACTCGCCGATAAAAGCTTCTTTTACGGCTGTCATGTTCGTCATCATCGCAAGCTTTCTCAGGAAAGAAACCCGACTGACGCCAGCCAGGTTCCTCAAGGCACTCGAATCGGGAGCGAGGAGCTCACTGAGTGTCATTGCCGCCTGCGCGGTGGCGGGCCTTATCGTCGGCACAGTAACGTTGACTGGCCTGGGGCTCAAATTTGCAGACCTCATTATTCTGCTGGCACACGGGCAACTCTACCCCGCACTGGTATTGACAATGCTTGCCTCCATAGTCATGGGGATGGGGATGCCCACGACGGCCCTCTATATCATCCTGGGTTCGATGGTTGCGCCGGCCTTGGTGAAGCTCAATGTTCCCATCGTAGCGGCTCATCTTTTCATCTTCTACTTTGGCTGCATGGCAGCCGTTACACCTCCGGTCGCGCTCAGCTCGTACCTCGCTGCAGCAATAGCCAAAGGCGACTCTGTCAAAACTGCACTGAACGGCCTCAAGCTTGCACTTGCCGCTTTCATTCTCCCCTTCATCTTCGCCCTCGAACCAAGTCTTTTGCTCATAGACGCCACGGTAGGGAAGGCTGCTCTCGCCACCACGACGGCAACCCTTGGCGTTATCGCCCTGGCCTCCTGCCTCGAAAACTACTTTTTCGGCAAACTACTGGTCTACGAGCGCTTTCTCCTCGGGGCAGCCGCATTGGTTCTTATGTATCCCGGGTGGGTGTCAGACTTGGCAGGCCTTGTGATCATCCTCGCGGTTTTCGGCTCCGTGAGGCTCTTTCGCAAAAGCCGCCGTGTCCCCGGGCAGGGGCAAAAGCTCGCAGAGGTGAATCATCATGAATAGAGTTACCGTTATCGGCGCCGGCAATGGCGGAGTCAGCATGGCCGCATGGCTCTCGCTGCGGGGTTGTTCGGTCAGCCTTTACGACAAATTCGACCAAGCCCTCAAGGGCATCAAAAAAGCGGGGGGTATCATGCTCAGGGAACCTTTAACAGAAGGTTTCGCACAAATCGACACGGTAACGTCCGACATTGCCGTGGCTCTCCAGGATAGCGAGCTCATCATGGTCGTCACCCCCGCTTTTGCCCACGGGTAAGTCGCGCGTTTTTGCGCACCCTTTCTCACGAAAGGACAAAAAGTCATTCTCAACCCAGGACGCACGGCAGGAGCCATCGAATTCCGAAAAACAGTGAAAGAAAACAATCCTGATGCACAGTTCATCGTAGCTGAGGCGCAGTCTCTCCTATTTGCCTGCCGCAGGACCGGACCGGCGGAGGCGGTGATATACAAAATCAAGAATCACATGCCCCTGGCTGCCCTGCCCGCCCAGTCGACTGCAGAAGCCTTAAAAGCCGTGGTCACGTGGTTTCCGCAATTTGCCGCCGCCGGAGATGTGCTTGAAACCAGCCTGATGAACATCGGCGCCGTGTTTCACCCGACCCCGTCGCTCTTGAACATAGGACGGATAGACGCCGGAGAGGACTTCGAATACTACATGCAGGGCATATCACCCTCCATAGCCTCCGTCCTGGAAGAACTCGATGCCGAACGAGTCCGCCTGGCCCGCGCCATGGAAACGAAGACCATGACAGTCCTGGAATGGTTAAAAGATGCTTACGGCATCGAGACCGGCGACGCCTCCGGAATTTACGAGGCGGTACAACGCCAGGAAGTCTACCGGGGTATTGCCGCCCCCAAAGATCCGTATACCAGATATATCAGCGAAGACGTTCCCATGGGGCTCGTCCCACTTTCGGAGCTTGCGCGTCTGGCCGGGGTTCCGACACCCGTCATGGATTCGGTAATCACTTTGGCAGGCAGCGTGCATCGGCGTGACTATCGTAAAGAAGGGCGAAATTTGCGCAGGCTCGGGCTTGAAAACATGTCTGTAAAAGAAATTCGGGCATTTGTCAGCGAGAAAGCTTGACGACCCTGCTCACAGATTCAACAAAAAAAGGAGAGAGCGCATCGTGACAGGCAAAAGCAGGAAAGTTGAATTTCTGTACCTGAACCAGGATGAGGTTATTCAGTGCGGAGCTCTCGATATGGCCATGGTCATGGAAAGGATCGAACACCTTTTCACCCTCCACGAAAAGGGAGAGACCATCGTCCCCGACAAGATCACCCTCAGGTGGGGCGACGCCGCTTCCGAAGCAGTGACGGGAAGGATCAACGCCATGCCCGGCTACGTAGGCGGGGACGTGGACACGGCGGGAATTAAGTGGATCGGCAGCAAGCCAATGAACCCTTCGAATTACGGCCTTCCCCGTGCGTCGGCACTGACGATCCTCAATGACCCCGAAACGGGTTTCCCCATCTCCGTCATGGACGGGACAGTGATCAGCGCCATGCGAACCGGAGCGGTCACGGGAGTGGCGGCGAAGCACCTTGCCCGGAAAGATTCCAGGCGTGCAGCTTTCATTGGTGCCGGAACCCAGAATCACACCCAGTTGCTCGCAGTGACCACGGCGGTCCCCGATATAGAAGAGGTCTATATCTGTGACATCTCCGCGGAAAGGGTTGACGCCTTCCTTGAAACAGAAACGGCAAAACACCCCGGGCGGTCCTTTCAGGGAACCACCTCCGCCGAGGAAGCAGTAATGGGAGCCGATATCATCGTCACGGCGACAACATCGCTCAAGCCGATTGTGAAAGCCGACTGGATCAAGCCTGGAGCTTTCCTTGCCAATGTAGGGAACTACGAGTTCGAATTCGAAGCCGTAGAGGCTGCCGATAAAATCGTGGTAGATAACTGGGAAGCTGTGATCCACCGCGGGATACAGACCGTTGCGATAATCGTCAATGAGGGACGGATGAATCGGGACCGCCTCCATGCGGAACTCGGTGAAATCACTTCAGGGAAAAGGCCGGGGCGGGAAAACAACCTGGAGACAATTTATTTCTGTGCTGTCGGGATGGGAGCGGAAGACATTATTGTAGGTCGCCGCATTTACGAAGAAGCGAGAATCCGCGGGATCGGGACCTGGCTGACGCTCTGGAACAATCCGGTCTGGATCTAGGGATTGCGGTTTTATCCCGGGCTGGTTGCAATAAAAAGAAGAAGCCCCTCGGTATTTGAGGGGCTTCTTCTTTTGTTGTCTTCGGCCGACCCCCACTGCTCAAATCCTATGTTTTTGCTATGATAGAGTAAGGCAATTTTCTGTCCGGATGAGCCATACATGAAAGGGACCGTTGTGGGATGAAGCCGCGGAAGAAAAACGATCAGACCTGTGAAGGCGGTTCTCAAGATGTGAAAATCCAGCCGTGCCTCGCGGCTTTTTCCGCTGTGACGCCCGCTTTTTTTTCAGCGTCTTTCCTACTTCTTTCGGGCCCTTCACCGGCAAATGCCGCCATTGCGGAAAATTTGCTTTTCCCGAACCTTCCCTCCTCCTGCGGCGTCGTGATTATCGCTCTTTTACTGCTGGCAGCCTATTTCGTCCTGTTCTTTCTCCTTTTCGGGGTTCGCTCATCGGTCCCCCAAAAGCCCGAAACCCCGCTGGAAGAGGTGACTGAGTTCTCCTTCTCGCCTGCAGAAGCGGGGTTTCTTTTCCGCCTCGAATACGACGACTCCTGCCTCGTCGCGGCGCTGATCCAACTCGCCCAGCAGAAAGTAATTTCGATCTCCAGTCATCACCTCGGCTGGATGTTCCACAGGGAATCACCCTGCCCGGGGACGGTGGCCCCGGAGGAGAGGTTTATTTTCAAAGCTCTTTTTCAAAAGGGGCAACCGGTCCTGCTCGAAAAAAACGGGGGAGGAGATTTCAGACAAATCAAGCGGGCCTTCAGGCGATTCATGAACCGGCATTACGGCCGGAACCTTGCCAAAACCAGGATGACCGCCTTCATTCCCGGCGTCATTCTGGCAGCCTTGGGAGGGATCGCCGTTTCCAGGGCGCCGGGCGCCTCCATGGTCCACATCCTGGTCTATGGCCTGTTTGCGGCGGCGATCCTTTTTACAGGGGCTTTCCTGGTCGTGAAGCCGACATCTTACGCAAAGTGCGGAAACGCGGCTGCGGAATCCCTCAGGCAACACCTGACGGCGACCAGAATCCCGGCGACATCACCTGAAGAGACGCTCCGGCATTTTTATACCCATCTCCCGCATGCAATAGCCCTGGACGCCGCCAGGTGGTGGATCACCCGCAACTGCGAGGCCCTCTATTCGGCGGGTACAAACCCCGCCCAGATCGAGACGGAATGGTACTCAAACGGTGAAAAGGGGCTGCATGAACTCGTCTCGCTCGTCGAAGACCTCCTTAAAGCCCTCGCAAAAATGCCCTGAACGGCGGACACCTTCCACGAAACGGTTTTTCGACAAATACCAGAATTTCGTATAACAATGCAGCATTCCCCGCAGCCGACAAACGCCCAAAACTGCGCTTTCGATATTATCTTTTTGCCACTTCCCAAGGAAAGGCCTTTCGTATAATCTTTTCAGGTCCGAAAGGATGACTGAATTGATGAATGATTTTTCCCCATCAAAGACACGACAGACAAGATACAGATCGCAGACCGGGGCCAGGCCAGGCCTACAGACACAGCTCATTCTCGTCCTGCTTTTGGTTTCCGTCACAGGACTTGTAGTGGTGGGCCTGGTGGCTTCGAGAACAATCGAAACCCAGTTCAAGAAAATAATCGCCAAAAACGCACAGAACATAGCCCTTGCCCTTTCGGAAAATCCGGAAATCCAGAAAGCACTGGCTAAAGGTGCCGATCAAGGGATCATCCAGGAAATAGCGGAAAAAACCCGCCGCAAGACCGGCGTCAAATCAATCGTAGTTTACGGAAACGACGGCACGATCTATTCCCACCCCATCACCTACAGACTAGGCGAAACAATTGTCGACGAAGAGTCAAAAACCGTTCCCGTTTCCGGTATCTGTGGCGCAAGACAGATGGAAGGAGCTCATCCCAATCAGACGGGATTCCAGGCCATGCGTCTTGAGATATTGGCTTTTATCGTTCCCTATGCCTTTTGCTATGACCCCGGCCTGATACTGAACGCGGGACTTTGGGGAAACCTGGCCGCCATTGCGGGAGGAGTTTCCCCTATCGGGGAAACAATTAAAGGCAGCCGATTAGCGAAGCAAGGCTCCGCCTTTTTTGACGGGGCCTGGTCCTTTATTTGCTACTTGCTGTTCACGTCTTCCGGAACCGGCCTGCGATCGTTTCGACCTGATGCGGAAGATTTTACCCCTCTGAGGCTTCGCTGCATCGGGGTCCAGCCTGGCCGGCGAGTTTCAGCAATGTTCCCAGCAAAAGGTTGCAACCGGCCTCGATGTCGTCGTAACTCGTGTTCTCTTCAGGGACGTGGCTTCGGCCTCCGATGCTGGGGACAAAGATCATACCTGTTTTCGCCAGTGTGGCCAGAATGCAAGCGTCGTGTACTGCCCCGCTGTTCATCCGCCTGCAGGGGATCCCCCGTTCCCTGGCCTCGGTTTCGATGATTTCTGTAATCTCCCGGGGCAAAAAGACTGCCTCCGATCCTCCGAGAAGCCGCATTTCGGATTCAACGCCATGAAGCCGGGACTGTTTTTCGAGTTCTCGACGAAAGGCTTCGACAAAATC
>JAHDOX010000005.1 GCA_018434645.1 Synergistales bacterium
GGGCTTGACGCGTCGGGCAACAGTTTCTTCGGCAGTTCCATGTTCGTAGATCCGACCGGCTGGAAGCTCGCCCAGGCGAGGGGAACCGACGAGATTATTTACGCCGAGCTTGACCCGGATCCCATACGGTATGTAAGCCACGGTACAAAGTCGCCGATGATCTTCGACCACGTGGAGGACAGGAACGTAGGTGTCTACAGAGACTGGATTCTCAGGGAAGGTACCTGTGCCTTCGAGCCGGCCAAGAGGATTCCATACAAGAAAAAAGCGCAGGAATGACGCTATTGGATCGAGTGGGCATCACACCCGTCAGGGAGCCGTCAAATGATATCTTCCCAGTGGTCGGTTTCACGAGAGATGTGTATGCAATAAGTCAGGGTAAGGGCAAACCTGTGGAGCCTGTTCTTGAGGTCGATTTGAAGCAGTTCCTCGAGATCAGAGATATTGTTGCGCACGGTGTTGTAATGCAGATGTAGCATGTCGGCGCATTTTTTAGCATTGAAGTCCGACCTTACGAGAGCCTTCGCCACTTCCATCAGGGGGACGGCCTTTCTCTTTGGCGCGTCTGTGACCAGAGGAGACCAGAACCGCTGCCAAAGTCCGTCAGCTTCCGGCAGGGTTACGATTTTCCTTAAAAATGTATGTAAGGCCAGTTCACCGAACTGATAAATGCCGGGAAGGGGTTCGAATTCGCGTATCCAGGCGAGGGCTCTCTTTGCCTCCTCGTAGGAACGCTGGATTTGTTCCCATCCTTTTGCTTCTCCTCCGATGGCGATCCATAGTCCCTGGTCGCGGGCTACCTCCACTAGGTGATCCCGGTTACGCTTGAGTTCTTCGGGCGTGACGAGGCTTACACACTGATTGCCGATCGTATAGGAAAGAGGAAAAGGTGGACGCCAGTGCGGAAGGGGGTTCTTTCCAGTTGAAGCTATTTGAAGAACCAAAAGTTCTTTCGGAAGGTCTATCCCCAGTTCCCGGGCCCGTCCGATAGCCATTTGCGGGTTGTTGTAAGTTCCAAGGCAAAGATTCTGGAGGAACTGTTCCTTTTGGGCAGGTTTTTCCTGAACAAATGCACTGGCTTCCAGTATGGCACCCTGCAACAGACCTATTGCGTGTAGGATCATCCGTTCCTGATGGATCGACGGGTAGTGTTCTTCAGGGGGCAAAACCAGAGCGATCTCGACCGTAGCGAGCGACTCCTGCCGATAAAGTGCGATGAAGCGGTTCTGTCCTTTGAGAGTGATTTCCCTGGTCGATACCAGCACGGAGTCGTGCCTTGGGAGTTCGCGCTCGGCAAGCGGCGTGGCGTAAAAGATTTCGTCTGCCGCCGAAGAATCGAAGACAGTACCGTCGGGGGCGAAATAATTGCGCATGTCAAGCTCAGGCACGCTTACGGCCAAAGGACAATCGAGCTCCGTCGCCAGGCCGGCAAGGAGCCTGTGTGTATCCTGTATTTCACGCCAGAGGCGGGGCTCGGCCCTGGCTCTGGTTGCCGGCATATTGCTCCTTTCACTCAATAAAATACCGTAGACCACTTCATTGATGTCCACCCAGCGGTACCTCAGGGGAATTTCCAAAAGCGGCAGCTTCAGGCGTTCCGCTTCCTCTATGACGCTTTCCGGGGGGCTTGTGTGATAGCGATCTATCTTGAGGCCGAAAGCGGCGATGTTCTTTTTTGCCACCAGTCGGAGGAAGGGCATCATCCCGTCCGGGTCGTCTCGGAAAATATATCCGCTTCCGATTAAAAACTCGCCTCCGCGCATCCAGCGGTCAACGTCAGGAGAATCGATGACTGATACGGAGGTGATTTCCCTGGTGAGCCCCTCAGTACCAGCCAGTAGCCTGAAGTCCGGGAAGACCGTTTTTTTCAGCAAATCCGCAACTATCATATCTGCACCTGCCAGTTTCACGCGTTAAAAACATCACGTAACACCTAAATTGTGGTGTTACAAAGTTATTATATCCGATGAAAAGTTATTATACCCGATGAGAAAAGTGAATATTTGCGAAAAGGTCTGTTCTCCCGGTAGCTGTATTTCGATTCGCCTTTAGCTCTTGCGGTCGTGGGTCTTGTACCACTCAAAGAGATCGGGGATTACTCCCAGTTCCCACTTTTCACTTATATTGCCATGGAAGGGGAAATGGGCAGCTATTTTCCCGACATAGTATGGTGATCGGCTCAAGGGAAGAAATGAACCATGGTATACGACAAAGTCGTCGTAAACTATCCATTCCAATATTCCCGGACCTATAGCCTCTTGTGAGTCGAAAACAGGTCCGGGTGAATATTTTCTTATGCGCCGGGCACCCCGCACGTCTCCCGTGAAAACAAAAGCCTCACCGCTTTCCTTCAAGGAGACGAGGGCATGGTTAAGTTTTTCGTCGATGAAGAGGTCGTGAAAACCCCAAAAAGGAGGATCGAAGACCAAAAGCCTCTTGCAGCGGCTCCATTCGGCGTAGCTTTCAAGTTTTACCGCCCTTTTTGAGATTTCTTCGGGAGTAACGGGCGGCCGTGGTTTTTTGAAAAGCCCTGCGATCAGCTTGACGGGGTCCATTGTCTCAAGAAGTGAGGAAGGAAACGACGTGAACCGACAACTCGTCCCAGGTCAGGGGAAAGGTCATGACGCTTCCAAGCTTTATGCTGTTTTGCTTCTTCTTGTTTAGTCCCCCGAAAAGGCCTTCTTTCGCCTGTTCTGGGGAAAAGATGCTGTAGCGCCTGTTGCCTTTCTGTTTCGTGATGTCGCACAAAACCCAGCGGAAAGCCTCTTCGGCCATGGCTATACGGCTTTTGTTCAAAAGGAGGATTTCCATTTCGTTTCCCGAGCCTTTCTGGTCGCCGATTTCGACTGTCTTCGGCCGGGAACCAGCATATATTTTCATGTTCAGGAAGCGGCTTCTAATCAGGCCTTCCTTCTGAATGAATACGGCGAGGTCGAAGCCGAATTCGGGAAGAATGAAAAATTCCTCGATAGTCTCCTCACTTTGGGCCTGGGTTAAAGCTTCCATCAGTTCCTGCAACAGTGAGTTTTTCAGCGTTTCTTCGGGTTTTGATCCTTTTATTAGATCCGGCTCCAGGCTGAATGCCATTGAGATCACCATCCTTGTTTTTCAGTTTGCCGAAAACTGTATGTAAAAAAATCAGTCGAAAAAGGGAACTTCTACCCTAAGGGACCCCCTCGGGCGGGTCTTTTTCGCAAATCCGTTACTCACAAGGGTACAGGCTACCGCATTTATCTGCAAGTGAAGGGTTCGAGCCTCAATCCGCGGGCATTGAATGTTCCATCACCGGGCAGGGCATATTATAATCGACATCGGGTAATCTTGCGCTTTCGCCTGAAGAAAGGAGAAAACCGCCATGACGAATCACCTGGCCGTTTTGGTCGAAAACGATTTTCACGACCTGGAGTTCTGGTATCCCTACTATCGGCTGCAGGAAGCCGGTTTCGAACCTCTCGTGGTAGCTCCGGCCGCGCCCAGGATGTACAAGGGCAAGTACGGCACCACCGTCGAAGCTACCTACGACACAGGAAGCCTGCAGGGCCACCCCTGCTGGGGGTGATCATCCCGGGCGGGTGGGCCGCCCGACAAACTTCGCATGTCTCCCGACATAGTTCAGCTCGTAAAACGGGTCTTCGAAAACGGAGGCCTCGTGGCAGGGATCTGCCATGCCGGGAGCCTCCTGGTTTCGGCCGACATAGTGGAGGGCAGGCAGGTTACAAGCTATCCCAGCATCAGGGACGATCTTGCAAAGGCCGGAGCCGAATGGATAGATGCCCCGGTCGTCAACTCGAGAGGGCTTGTGACCAGCAGGCGTCCTACGGACCTGCCCTTTTTCATGAAAGAAATCATCGACTTTCTTTCGGCCTGAA
>JAHDOX010000103.1 GCA_018434645.1 Synergistales bacterium
ACTTGCCGCCATTTTCGACGTTTCCTGGACCATCTATCCGCTTCCCGATGGTGGATCCGTAGCTTTTCCGAGGGCCTGACTCGCAGTCAGTTCCTGTCATCCAAGAAGAAGGAAAAGAGCGTTCAACGAGGCCCCGGCGGCAAGAGCCGTCAAAATCATGACGCCTACGCTGGCAAACATTTTCCTGAGGCCCAGTTCCTTCCACAATACGATGAATGTGGCGATACAGGGGAAGGTCATGGCAAGCACCACAACGGCGATTACAAGCTGCGAAGCCTCGAGACCGAGGGGCAGGAGCATACCGACTGCGACGTCTTTTCTGAGCAGCCCCAGCAGGATCGGCCCCACGGCTGTGGACGGGAGTCCGAGTACTGTCCGAAAGAACGGATCAAGCAATTGGGAAAATATATCCATTATACCGAAAAGGTACAGCCCGTTGACAAAAAGAACCCCCAAGAGCACCAATGGTATGGCCTCAAAGATAAAGCCCTTGACCCGGAACCATAGCTTAAAGGCCAGCCCATTTAAAGAAGGTATCCTGTAAGGGGGAATCTCAACAACCAGCTCCGGACTGTAACCTGGAAGAAGGGAATGAAGTATTTTCCCGAGAATCACCCAGGCCATCAGCAACGTGCCATAGACCATGAGTACATATTTGCCCCCCAGCGTTCCCAGTGCTCCGAAAATCATTGCCTGCAACCCGGCGCAGGGGACGGCTACCGATATTAAGGTTGCCGCTATGAAACGTTCCCTTGGCGATTCCAGGACCCTGGTGGCCAGGATTCCGGGGACGTTGCAACCCAACCCGAGCAGGTTGGGTACGATGGCAAATCCGTGCAACCCTACCTTGTGCATGAGCGAGTCGAAAAGTACTGCGAGGCGGGGAAGGTAACCTGAATCTTCCAGAAGGCTCAAAACAGCGTAAAAGGCCACCACGTAGGGCAAAACCATGACGATTGGGACGTAAAGTCCCGTTGTAAGCAGGCCGAAGCTTTGTTCGAAATCCAAAGACCCGTCGATGAGGGTGCCCAAAACCAGAGAGTGAATCAAACTGCCGGGGCCAAGTACCGTGGAGAGCCTGTTCAAAACCGGTAGCCATAAGGACTCGAAAACCGGGTCGAAGACGAGATTTATTGCCCCTTCTCCCAACCGGCGAATCACCATGAAGCTGGCCAATATAACTGTCGCGCCGATGACGGCTCCCCAGAAAGGGTGGACGCTTGCGTCCTCGAAACGATCTTTCAGCGAGTGATGCCTGTGTGTGACGGTCTGCACCTTGCCTATTATGTTCCCTATGGTCTTCCACCGGGTTTCGGGGTCCATTTCCAAAAAACTGCCTGGCTTGCTTTCGGGCAACCTGTTGACAAGTTCGCTTATACCGTGCCCGGAAACGGCTACCGTAGGAACAACGGGAACACCCAACTCTTTTTCCAGTGCTTCGATGTTGAGGTGAATTCCTTCGTGCCGTGCCTCGTCCACCATGTTCAGGGCGACAATCACGTTGGCTCCTTTTTCTATTACCTGCAGGGCCAGGTAAAGATTGCGTTCCAGCGCACAGGCATCGATGGTCAGGATTACGATGTCGCTACCTTCTTCGATTATCCGCTTTGCCACCATTTCGGCTTCATTTGTAGGGTCCAGCGTGTAAGCACCTGGAACGTCTATAAGTTGATAACACTCGTCGCCGTGACGGAACCGTCCCTGGATGAAGCTCACCGTTGTGCCAGGGTAGTTAGACGAAATCGCATGCACTCCCGTAAGTCGGCTGAAAAGGACACTCTTTCCCACATTGGGGTTTCCGACGAGGAGGATTTTTTTATTGCACTTGTCTTGGAGCCGGATCATGTCGGGTTGTGTTTTCATGCAGGAGTGACAGCTCCCGGCACCCGCCGTGCAGGAGGAACAGTAATTCTTCATGCCCGGACATCCGTTTCCAGGGGTTTGACGAGGATTTTCCCGGCGGCACCGTGGCCGATGGCTACGTGGCGTCCGTCTATATCGAGAATTATGGGGCCCCGAAATGGTATCCCCGACACCTTTTGGACTATTTTCCCGGTCCGGAGCCCGATTGCCTCAAGACGTCTTCCGCACATACCCGGCGGCATAGCCACGATTTCCGCCTTTTCTCCGCTTTTTAGCATATAAAGAGATGTTTTCACAGTAAAAGAGCCTCCTCGCCGGCAACGATTGTGTAAGGTCGAAAGTTAGCCTTTCCAAACTTTTAAAACCATACCTGCCTTGCAGTGCCTTGTCAAGACCCCTTATCAATAAGGGGGGTAGTTTTGATTTAAAACAGCCCTGAATTCATTTCCAAGGGGGGGACAGGCGGTTTTATCCGCATTACTCCAGGAATTTTGTTTCACTTTGTATCTTTCCTTGCCATAAAGGTGAAAAAAGCCCGTTGACATAAGTAGAGTCGAAGAATAGAATAATAATGAAAATGATTATCAATAATAAAGGAGGGGAAATCATGCCTCGTGGAGATCGTACAGGACCTGCAGGGTTCGGACAGATGACAGGCCGCAGGGCTGGTTACTGTGCAGGCTATACCGTTCCTGGTTATATGAATCCCTGGCCGTATGGCGGATTTGGCCGTGGAAGAGGATACGGAGCAGGATGGTGTGGTGGCGGCCACGGATGGCGCAACCGCTTTTACGCTCCGGGATATCCTGTTCCACCAATGCCGTATCCTTATCCTTACGCAGGGGAGATGGCGCCGGATGAGGAGCGTGAATTTTTGAAACAGGAAGCGGAGGATCTTCGAAGCGAGCTCCGTAATATCGAGAAACGCCTTTCAGAGATGGAAGAAAAAGACAGCGAGTAATTAATTGTTCTGCATGTTTAAGATCATTCGGACAAAGTAAGTACTGTGGTTCGGGCAAGGTAGGCAGGGTGCGTGTGATTTCCAGTTAACACCTATTATTACGTCGGTGAGGGGGGGTGTTTGTTGATGTACCCTCACCGATTTTTGTGGTTTGTTTTGTGCATTAGGAATAAAATTCAATTGAGGGACATTTAAAAGAGGTGTTGGACTATGCTCATAGCAATTCCCGCTGAAGGGGAGGACCTTTCGGCCCCGGTTTCCAGCAGGTTCGCGAGGGCTCCCTGGTTTCTTCTCGTAGACTCTGAAACGCTTGAGTTCGAAGCCATTTCGAACCCAGCGATTGAGGCTTCCCATGGGGCGGGGTCGTTGGCGGTTCAGGAACTCGCCCGCCGCGGCGTGTCCGCCGTGTTCGCTCCCCGCGTTGGGCCAAAGGCCGCAGAGGCACTTTCAGCTGCAGGAATGGCTGTTTACGAGGTGGCCGATTGCACTTGCTCGGAAGCGCTTGCATATTATAAAGAAGGCAAACTTTAAATGATATCGTAGGAGAGGTAGCGTAATCATGGCCGAAAAATTTTCAAGCAGTTGCAACAAAGACAGTGGACGGCAGGAGACCGGATCTGCCGTGAATTCAGGTATGCCAAAGAAAACAAAGAGAAACATCAGGCACCTAATCGCCGTAGGGAGTGGTAAGGGAGGGGTGGGGAAAAGCACCGTTTCAGCCCTTCTTGCGGTCGGGCTTGCGAAAAAGGGCTTGAAAGTCGGTGTCCTTGACGCCGACATAACCGGACCATCCATTCCGAAGCTTCTGGGCCTTCGTGAAGTCCCCTTCAGTGCCGACTCCGGTGTGGTGCCACCGAAGACAGGGTGGCTCGGAATACGCGTCATGTCGATTAACCTGATGCTCGATGACCCCACGAAACCCGTTGTCTGGCGCGGACCACTTATAGGAAACGTTCTCAGGCAATTTTGGGAAGAGGTAAACTGGGGTGATACGGAATACCTGGTCATAGACCTTCCGCCGGGGACGGCAGATGCCGCCCTGACTGTCATGCAAACGATTGATCTGGATGGTCTGCTCGTCGTAACGGCTCCTCAGGGTCTTTCTGCGCTGGTGGTGAAAAAGATGATGCATATGGCGCAGATGCTGGATGTCCCGCTTTTGGGCCTGGTGGAGAATATGGGATATGCTTTCTGTCCCGAGTGCGGAGCGAAATGGGAGCTTTTCGGCCCAAGTCACCTCAAGGAAATCTCGGACAAATGGAATGTGCCTGTTCTGGCCGAAATACCTGTGGACAAAGAGATTTCAATTCTTGGAGATGCCGGGCGCCTGGAGCATTATGTAAGGGACTCTGTTGCGGAAAATCTGGCTGAAGCCCTCATGGCACGTTTACCGGAGGAAGCAAAACAAAAGGGCTAAAAAAGTGAAAGGCAAAAGGCGGAAGACGATCAAGGCAGCGTCTTCTTCAAAAATTTTCCCTGAGCCAACGGGCGACGCGTACCGCGTCGTAGGTGATGATCTTGTGTGATCCGGCTCGAAAAATAGAGCGGTGTAATTCCAGAAAGATCCTCCGCTCGTCGCAGATGTTCCTTTGAGCTGCCGATTTGACCATCATATACTCGCCGCTCACCATCCACCCTATCAAGGGGATGTTGAAATTCGAACGTAAGCGCGCAAGGATATCAAGGTAGGGCAAAGCCGGTTTGACGATGAGAGCAGAAGCTCCCTCCGTTAAATCGGCTTCCGCTTTTTCAAGGGCTGATTTTATATCGGTCGGTTCGATCTGTTCACTGGGCATGCCTTTTTCCGTGATTGACGTAGAAGCGTTGAAAGGTCCATACAAGGCCGAATCATATTTGGCACCGTAGCTCAAGATATACCTTTCCGCGAAGCCCGTTTCGTCCATAGTCTTTCTCAAAACGCGCACGAAACCCTTCTCAAGGAAAAGCGGAACAATGCCGTGTGCACCGGCTTCCAGGTGACTTGCAGCAATATCAAGAAAACGTCTGCGCGTTTTTTCTATATCTGGTTTGCCGGAATCATCGAGGCAGACGTTTAGGCCGTGACTGGAAGCATGGGAAAGGGATACGTGGGTGAAAAAAAGCGCTTCAGGCCAGGCGGAGGTCAAAAGCCTGAGGGCCGTTTGAACGGGCCCTTTTGGGTCGGAAGCAGGTGTGCCTTCATTGTCCTTCCCTTCTTCATAATGACCGAAAAGCAGAAAATCTCTTATGCCTGTTGAAAGGGCCCTCTCAACAGGTTCCTTCAACGCATCGGCCGAGAACAATTCTACCCCTTCAATGGCCTTCGAAGGGAGACAACGCTCTCTCCCCGGCAAAACAAAAAGCGGCATGACCAAATGCTCGGGGCCCAGGGAAGTGGAATTTACAGCTTTTATTCTTCCTTTCAAGGCAAAACACCTCACAGGAAAACATCAAGTTCCTTCCTGATCAATTTTATCTCTTCTTCCAGCTCGAGAACAGGAATCCGGGTTTCAGCCACGGCGTCCACGACGGCACGCTTGAAGGGGATTTCGCCTATAATCTTCCAGTTTCCGGCCTTGGCTTCCTCTTTGAGTTTTTCCGTCATCCTAGGAGCCAGGTCGGCCTTGTTGATCACGAAGGCTGTCGGTATGCCAAAACGTGCAGTGACCTGCGAAAGGCGATCCACGTCATGGAAAGCGGCTCCGGAAGGTTCCGTTACGACTATGGCCAGGTCTGCGCCGGTCATTGCCGAGATGGCGGGGCATGCGATACCCGGAGGGCCGTCGGTCAAAATGAGGGGAATCCCCTTCTCGCGTGCTGTGCGTAGTGCCGATTCCCTGAGAAACTGGACGAGCTTTCCCGAGTTCTCGCCTCCGGGATTAAGTTTTGCGTGCCACATGGGGCCAAAATCTGTCAAACCTTCGTAAGATGTACCTTGGCGGGTATCCAGGAGAGATATGGCGCTTTCAGGGCATACTCTCCGGCATACGTCGCAGCCTTCGCAAAAAGAGGTGTTTACCACTGCCTTGCCCTCGGCCATTGTTATTGCATCAAACCGGCAAGCCCGGACGCAGGCGCTGCATCCAGCGCAAAGGGAAGGGTCGACTTTTGCCGTCTGCATGCCCCAGAAAGGTTTCTCTCCTAAAGGTTCGGGCTTCAGAAGTATCTCCAGATCGGGGGCGTCGACGTCGGCGTCGCATATGACGGTTTTGCCGAAAGAGGCAACCAGCAAGGAAGTCAGCGTCGTCTTCCCGGTTCCTCCCTTGCCGCTTATGACGACGATTTCATGAGGTTTCATCTGTTCAGTGTGCTTTCGAAAAAATCCCAGATTTTGCCGAGCTCCATGGCCCAGAGCGAATCTGCCAGAGCAGGAGGCGTTCCTTCAGCGTAAGCTGCAGCGATTTTCCTCGAAAAAGGGAGCCTTGCAAGAACCGGAGCTCCATATTTAGCGGCTAGTCCGTCGATGTCTGCTGCGGCGAGATCGGAGCGGTTAACTAGAACCCCCACAGGTTTTCCCAGGTTTGTCACGGCCTGCAACGCAAGATCCAGGTCTGCTGCACCAAAAGGGGTAGGTTCCGTAACGAGCAAAACGGCATCGGCGTATCGCACGCCGGCGACCATGGGGCATGCGTTTCCAGGCGCACAGTCTATGACCTTGGGTACGTTTATGCCTTGAACGGTCTTTATGAGGCCCTCAATTACAGGGACGGGGTTCGGCTTGCCTACATGCAGGCGTCCTTCATAGAGTTCTCCCTTGATTGTCTTGCAATGCCTTATTTCACCGATTGGCCTGTCGATTTCCGATATGGCTCCAGTGGGGCAAACCATTGTACAAAGTCCGCAACCATGGCAAAGATCATTTACCTTCGGAGGGGTCTCCCCGAACATTGTCAGGGCACCGAACTTGCAGGCTGAAACGCATTCCCCGCATCTTGTGCAGAGCCTTCTGTCGATTGCCGGTACCTTCAATGAAATAAGGGCGCTTTCCAAAGGTTCAGCTCCAAGAAGAACCCCGAGGTTCGGTTCCTCCACGTCGGCATCCACGGCAAGAATATCCGGTACAGAGACGGCAAGAGAAGCACTGACACTACTCTTGCCAGTTCCGCCCTTGCCGCTGGCCACAGCAATGGTCAGGGGGCTCATTGGGTTTTACCATTATGGTCATTATGGTTGCACTGGTGCCCCTCTTCGTGAGACTCATGATGGCAGGCGCTAGGCCCCTTTTCGAGAATCCCTCGGCAATAGGCTGCTACAACTTCTTTCACGTTGCCCGTAGCACCTATTACAGGTTCTATCCCCTGCCCGCGAAACAGATCTTCCGCACGGGGGCCCATTCCTCCAGCGATAATGACGTCCACTCCAAGGTTTCCAAGCCATTGCGGCAAAACCCCCGGTGCATGGCCGGGGTTGGGAAGATCCGCTTGGTCGAGGATGTTTCCTTCTTCATCGACGGTAAAAACGGCGTAGGTCGGCGCATGCCCAAAGTGAGGGCAAACGTTTCCCTCCTGTGCGGCTACGGCTATTTTCATGATTCACACCTCCAGAAATTTTCGTTTTTTCGGGTTTCCGTTCTCGTTAATCGAATAACCAGTCAGAAAAAGGGGAGAGCGAATATCTGCCCTCCCCTGCGTAGGGAGAAGAGAAAACGAAGAAAAGAAATTAATATCTTTTCGTGCCTTGGCAAAAGATAACGATAACTATTCTCAGAAGAATTTTATCCGGTGAAATTGACTCCTGTCAAGTTTACGAATTGCCTCACCAAAAACCTGGACGAAAGGTTTACGATTTCTCCGGGGAACATGGCCCCGGAAGGAGGAAGGTACAAAAACCAAGAAGGCACACATACATATGCATGCCGCCGACCAACTGCGGGTCTACGGGTGTGGGGTCTTCCCGCGTGTCTTGATGGGAGGCGTGTGGTTCCGGCAGGGATTTTATTCCCTGGATATCATGGCCGTGAAGGAACCCCTCTTTGAGCCCTCGGTTGATTCCCACTTTCCAATGAATCGGTTCATGAAATCGATGGATCCGAAAAACCGCATAGGTTTTTCTTCAGTCATGAATTCACAAGTCCCGTCATAGTTGCAGGTACCGGTGACGGTCAGGTCTTCCAGGCTTACATTGGAGTGGGCTATTCCTGTGATAAGTCCGTCGAAAGAGACGGTAAGCCGCAGGGATCCATAATCGTCACCTATGAAGGTGCCGATGTAATTTCCGCTCATGCGTTCCGGGATGGAAGCCGACGCCATAGAACCGGAAAAGAGAGCCAGGACCAAAAAACCAATAATTATTACGCTAATCTTCGCTTTCATGAAAATTCACCTCTTTTGCCCATTTTTTCCGGGAAATCCCCGAAGTCGCCATAGTGTGTAAAGACTTTATCTTTCCTTTCGCATTCCTCTTTTTCTCCTCCGGCAGGGCCGGCCGCAGCGGGGCCGCCCGCTCAGGGAGAAGGGCTCCTCAAGGATGCCCCTTTCCAGGCATTCCTGGCAGATTCCAGCGATTTCAAATGTCTGGGGCAGAATTTCGTATCCGGCTTCTTTGGCCCACTTTCGCACCGTCTCCGTCTTCGCGCTCTCCCCCGAAAGGTGGATCACTTTGCCGCAGGACCTGCAATAAAGATGGAAATGCATTTGCTCATCGGGTACTTCAAACCGGCTGAACCCTTCGTCCAGATTTATCAAATTCAGCAAGCCCATGCGTGAAAGGATCTCTATGGTCCTGTATACCGTAGCTATGCCTATTGTATCATCCTCTCGCTGGATTAGGTCTAAAAGCTCCCTGGCGTTGGGATGGCTGCCTATGTTCCGAAGGAGCGTCTCGATGATAAGCCGCCTTTGATGGGTCATCCTGAAACCGCTTTTTCTAAGCCTTTCTAGATAGTCTTCCACATGAGCTGAAATTCGCTCTTCTTCAATGGACGTTCTTTCCCTTTTCGCCATAATATCACCACCGGGGGCGGATTTTCGTCAGTACTTTCTTCTCGGCTTGTTGCCTCAGACGTTATAAGGCCTATTATACAGGACACGGGACCACCAAAGAACGAAAGAAGGGACATAGCCTGATGGATGGATCATTGGTGAAGTGGATCGTGGCGTTGGCAGCTCTTTTGGAAATAATGATTCATCTTGCCGAATGGCGTTTTCTGCAAGGGCTCCCTGAGAGCATTCCTCCGGAAACAGGCAGGTTTTTGAGCAATCCTTTTGTATGGAGAAGGTCTGTCGGCATGGCCCGCGGAAAGACGGCGATCCGCCTCGGAATCACAGCCAGCCTCTATGCTCTGGTTCTTTACGTGCTTTTTACACCCCTTTTGGAGAAAACCGGTGCATGGGCGCTTGCCGTCATGGGCAGTAACGCTGGGGCCGGAGTCCTGATGGGAGCTCTTTCCGCCCTGGCTGCGTGGTGTGTCGTTTTGCCCTGGTCATGGGCCCGGGTGTTCCTGGTTGAAAGGGACAGGCCTTCTACCCTGGATGATGTGCGTCGTTTCTGGTATGACCAGTCGCTTTATCTTCTGCTGGCCATGACTCTTTCGGCAGGTGCCCTTGGTGGCGCAGTATTCCTCTCTGAAGGGGCCGGCGGCTTTTTGGGGATTTACGTGGCGCTTGTTTTTGCGGAATTTCTGCTTGTATGGCTTTTCCCTGTTTTCCTGTTGCCCGTGTTCTTTCGGGTCAAGGATTTTCCCGAAGGAACTCTCAAGGAAAAACTTCTTGAAATTTTCAGATCTGCAGGGTTGGGGCCACTAAAATTACAGGTAGTGGACACCTCCCAAAAGTCCATGCCTCCAAACGCCATGCTTTCCGGTCTTGGACGAGCCAGAAGGTTTTTGCTCGTCGACAGTTTGCTGAAATCCAAAAGCGAGGAGGAAGTCGCTGCAATACTTGCCCATGAAGTTGGACATTGGAAGAATGGTCATCAGACTCAAAGGTTTTTCGTGGCGGTGTTTGTACAGGCTGTTCTTGTGGCGGTAATCTGGGTTTTGTCAGGAATCGGCCCACGGCATGTGGCTCTTTTGAAAGGTGTTTTCGCCGCCCATGCGCTTCTGGTGTTGGTTTTTCAACCCTTTATAATTCGCAAGATGCAAACTCAGGAGCTTGAAGCTGACGCCTTCGCGGCAGGCTTCGCCGGTGCCGGGGCGATGAAGTCGGCCCTTATGGGGCTTGCCTCCCCAAACAGGGGATGGGCTCCATCCCACTTTCTTTACACTTTCTGGTATGAGGCCCATCCTCCTGTCGTCAAACGCCTGGAAGCGCTTGAGAAAATCGGACTCAGCGGAAAATAAGGTCCTTTCCGCCCTTGAACCTGATGGTGTACATTACGTTAAGCCTTTTTGTCTCGCCGCCTTTCATTTCAAGGCGCCATGTCAGGATTCCCTTGTCGTCCTTTTCGGAAGGCTCGGGATCGATGGAAACATTTTCAATCTTTATTTCCTCTTTTGCGGGTACGGGCAGTCTGTCCCGGACAACTATTTCCAGTGGTCTGTCGAGGCCGTTCGTTACGGTGATCATGTACCCTTTCTGAAGGCGGTCCTTCCCTATCCAACTGCTTCCTTCCCGTGGCAGCAGTTCTTCCCGTGAAGCGGTTACGAGCGGGGTTTTACCGAAGGGTATTACCATCCTTTCGCCCATGCTTGCGGCCTCGAGGATTGTAGTACCGGTCTGTTTGCCGTCGATGTAAAGGTCCGCGGCAGCTTTCAGGATGGCCCTGTCCAGCTCCTCTATGGTGGCCACTGTCCATGCCTCGTCAGCTATCTCGGGAACGCAGACCAGTTCCATCGACGCAGGAATCGAGAAAACGCCGACGTCGAGGTTGGTTTTATCGCCCGAGCCAGGCACGAACCCGGAAGTTTCCATCCTGACATCGGCGAGGCCCTCATCGATACGGTCGCTCAATTCCGGCGCGGCGGCTTTCAGCATTTCAGTTCCTCGCGTCGGAAATTCTCCGGCATCTCGGAAAAAGTGTTCACGATAGTCTACCACCAGGGGGTCGAGTTGCGGCGTCACGAGGCCCTGCCGCGGCCTCACGGTGTGCAGGGAAATGTCGCCGTTCCAGTCGAGTCCGCTTTTTTGGGATAACATGGCCTGAAGGGTGCCTTCGATAAGGCCTGTCCTGCTGTTCAGGTAAAGTTGGTAGACCGGCTGCCAAGCCGCGTCAGAGGTCCATGCGAGGATGCCGATGGTGCCCTCGCCGACGGTTTCCAGAGTCAGGACCCTCAGTTTGTCGTTTTCTCTCGGCAGGCGGGATTTCAGTTCTTTTTCGAGTATTTCGTATTGAGTCCTTGCATCTGAAAGCGCTTCCGTTGTTTCGGCAATCTTGAGCGCTATGGTTTCCCGCTTGCTAAGGGCGCCGTCTATATAGGCTTCAAGGTCTCCCGGGCTCGAAATTTCGGGGACGGCCGCCTCTAAGTGTTTTCGTGCCTGCTCCAGCGCCTCGAGCCTGGCGGAAAGGCGGTCTTTTTCTGTCCGTGCCCGCTCGACTTCTTCCGCCAGATCCGCCAGGGCCGAGGGGACCCAACCGACCTGTGCCACGGTACGCATGCTGCTGTCGAGAATGCGGGCTGTGCCTGAAAGCTGAAAACGGATACTTTCGGGGTCAATGGTCAAGGGCAATTCGAGATCCACAGTTCCTCCCGCTGC
Organism: Synergistales bacterium; assembly: GCA_018434645.1. GTDB lineage: Bacteria > Synergistota > Synergistia > Synergistales > Thermovirgaceae > UBA1876. The sequence goes on from JAHDOX010000103.1 coordinate 11,437, forward strand.
GATTTCAAAATGCATGACGGCTCCTGATGGATATACGTCGACGGCCTTCACTTCCGGTGTCCGCTCTCCCGCACATGCCTGAACTGTCCCGAATAATGCGACAAGAGCAGCAAGGAAAAATATTTTTCTGTTCATGAAACAACACCTCTCTTCCTTTTGCATCAAAGTCGAATTTGCAACGTTCTAAATTCATCATACATGAAAACCTGAATTTGAAGAGAATCATATGTGTAAAGAGACCTCTCGTGTACAATGTAGACGTAACGAAACTTTTTTGTTTTCGCGGGGTGCTTTTTTATGTTGAGATGCGGCATCATAGGACTTCCCCTGGCAGGGAAAACCACGATTTTCAATGTAATAACCCGCGCGGGTGCGGAGGTCAAGTCTTATGCGGGCGGTAAGACCGATCCCAACCGTGCGGTAGTAGAAGTACCGGACGAAAGATTCGAGTCTTTGGTCGATGTATACGAGCCGAAAAAACGGGTTCCGGCAACGGTGGAGTTCGTCGACCTTGCCGGTTTGTCGAAGGATGCGAGCAAGGGGGCGGGCCTCGGTAACGCCTTTCTTTCTTTTGTGGCCGACAGTGATGCCCTCATTCACGTTATTCGGTGTTTCGATAATCCGGATGTTCCACATCCCGAAGAATCGGTAAATCCCTTAAGGGATTGGGAGATCGTGGAGATGGAGCTGGTTTTCCGAGATCTCGGGGTTATCGAAAACCGTCTTGGCCGTCTGAGCGAGAAAAAACGTCTTCAGCAGGAGGAACAAAAGGAAAAGGAGCTTCTGGAAAGATGCAGGTCACACCTTCTGGAAGAAAGACCTCTCAGGGAGCTGGAACTGAAAGAGGAGGAAGAAAAGGCCCTCAGGGGGTTTTCCTTCCTGACTTTCAAGCCCGAG
>JAHDOX010000085.1 GCA_018434645.1 Synergistales bacterium
ACCTTAGAACACCCTAAAGACATACAAACAAGGCGCCACGGCTCCTACCGGGGTGCCTTGTTTGTATTTGGAAAGCCCTGTGATTCCTGTTCCGGAAGGGGTATAAATTCAGTGGCTTTCGAGGTGCCCAGGCGGTCTGCACCCAGGGCGTGCAATATTCCGGCAGTTGTAAGGTTTCGGATGCCGCCGGAGGCCTTTACGTGTATGCTATCGGAAGCTACGGTCCTTAAAAAAGCGACGTCATAAAGAGTTACCGATCCTGAGTAGCCGGTTCCGGTCTTTATGTAGTCGACCCCTGCCTGTTCCGCCATATTTACGCAAAGGACTTTCTGGCGGTCATTTAGAAGCGGTGTTTCTATTATCATCTTGAGGCATCTTCCCAATGTGGCTTCCCGTATGGCCTGAAATTCTTCGCGTACGGCCTGCCTGTTTTCTTCAATTACGTTAGAGATCGTAGCAACTACATCAAATTCTTCGGCTCCGTTGTCGCGTGCCCATTCGATTTCTGCAAGCTTTACTTTGAGCGGAAGAGCCCCGAGAGGAAAAGCGATCGCGGCTACGACCTTTTGTTTTTTTCCTTCCAGACAGTTTCTGGCATAAGGTACCCAAATCGTGGGAACGCAAACCGAAGCGAACCCGTACAGTTCCGCTTCTTCGCATAGACGTCTTATGTCCTCCTTCGTAGATGAAGCTGAAAGAAGGGTGTGGTCTATGGATCTGCGTATTTCGTCGATCCCTGGCCTTTCGTAAAAACCGGCTTCCGCCCTTGCGGCCTTTTTCCCGGCCTTATGTGCAAGCATTTCGATATCGGTCATTTCATATCACTCATTCCTTGAGACACCCGCAGATTTCCGAGTCCCGTCCTGTTCCCTCCGTTGTCTTCACCTCGGTGACTTTAATCAAACCCTGGCGATGGAGGTACTGGATCAGGCATAAAACGGAGGAATCGTCGATCCCTATCCGTCCTGCTGTGTCCTCGATATTGAGAAAACCTTGCTCTTTTGCGTCTTTTAATATTTCTCCGGCCACGATCGAGATCCAACGTTCAAAAAGCCGCTGTAACTCGGGTGTCGATCCTGCCGCCAACTGGGATGTGCGCGAAATGGACTCAACAAGCCGAGCCGTGACCTTGCCACAGGATTCGGCGATGCTCTGTGCCATATTATCAGAATTCACTGAAAAACTCCTTTCTCTTGCAACCAGAGTTTGTCCGAAAAGTCGGCCTTTGGTTGTTTATTCTGTATATAACACGAATTGCAGTCTTGAGACAATGTCACAGCTGCCCGAACAGGTGGAAACTGAAAACAAAAACGAAAACGAAAACCTGATCAAGTAAGTTCAACGGTTTCGGAGACGAGGTGGCGGAGCCATTTTATAACCAGCAAGGCGACAAGGGCTGTTCAAACCTGAGACAATGTTATTATTAACAAAAGAAAGCCATTGCTTTACGGAAGGATGGATCAAGGGTGAGAATCCTGCTTCTTGGTTTCGGAAATGTAGGGCGGGCCTTTTGCGAGCTTTTCGCTGAACGACGTTCATGGATACGTTCCCGGTTCGGTGTGGAAGGCGAAATTGTCGGTATCGCCACAAGGACCAGAGGCTGCCTTTACGACTCCGAAGGCTTGCCTCTTGAAGAAGTCCTCAGTCACGAAGTGTCGACGGGCCGTCTGGCCGAGGGGCCGGGTAAGAGCTCCTTCGAATCCGCTGGCGATCTTTTGGAAAACGCCGACTACAATTTGCTCGTCGAGTGCACTACCACCAACATAACCCATCCGAAAACAGCAATGGAGTACATAAAAACCGCAATGGACCATAAAGCGGCGGTGGTTACCTCCAACAAGGGCCCCTTGTTCCTTTCCTATCACGAGCTCGAGAAACGCGCGAGAAAACAGGAAGTCCCTTTCCTTTTCGAGGCCGCCGTCTTGTCTGGAACTCCCTTTTTTTCCTTCACCAGGCACTGCCTGCAAGGAGCCCGTATCATTTCCTGCGAAGGGATAGTGAACGGGACCTGCAATTACATCCTGGATCTCATGGCCCACGGGTCATCCTTCGACGAGGCTCTCCTGGATGCAAGGCGGAAAGGATACGCCGAGCCTGAGCCGCTCTTCGATGTGGAGGGAACGGACAGCGCTGTAAAAGCTTGCATTATCGCCCAAGTTATCTTCGGGTCTTACCCGCTGACGCTGGAAGAGGTGCATGTCGAGGGGATACGTGATGTCTCGGGAGCCATGATTCAAAAGGCCCTTCGCTCAGGCGGTAACGTAAGGCTGGTTGCCCGCATCGAAATGTCCGGAAAGAAGCCTGTAATTTCCGTGAAGCCCGAGGTCTTGCCGGGGGCCCATCCACTTTCCAAGGTAACTGGCGCGTCCAACGGCGTGCTATTCGTGACGGACACCCTGGGCGAAGTCTTTGTCGCGGGAGGCGGGGCAGGTCCGAGACAGACGGCATACTCCCTGTTCAGGGATGTCGTCGAAGCCTCTGTCTGCGGGGAATGCCCCATGGGATACGGTTTTTGAAGCCATGATAAAAATAGACATGCACGTGCACAGCACTTATTCGGACGGGTTATTGACCCCGGAGGCTCTTGTAAGGTTGTCGAAAAGACGTGGCATCTCGCTTTTAAGCCTTACAGACCATGATACAGTGGCAGGCATATCGGCCTTTCGGCGCGCCTGCAAAAAATGGGGTGTTTCCGGCATAACCGGTACCGAGCTATCGGCCGATGCGGATTTCACGCTTCATATCCTGGGATACAGATTGGATGTAAACCTGCACTTTCTGGAGTCCAGGCTTCGGGACCTGAGGAACAAGCGGAACGACAGAAACCGCCTGATGTGTGAGAAACTGAAGAGTCTGGGGATGAATATCTCCATGGAGGAATTGGCAAAAGAGGCAGGCGGAGAGGTAATAGCCCGTCCCCACATGGCCAGGCTTCTCGTGAAAAAAGGCTATGTCCCCGATGAGATTACGGCATTCTCCTGGTATCTTGGGAGAAACGGCTCGGCCTATGTGTCGCGGGAACGACTGACCGCCGGTGAATGTATTTTACTTATCAAGGAAGCTGGAGGTTTGGCCGTGCTGGCTCATCCCGGGCTTATGGGTATTTCCGAAAAGGCTCAGCAAAAGGTGGTTGAGGAACTTGTAGAGATGGAGCTTTGGGGGATCGAATGTTATTCGGGACATCACTCTGAAGCCCAGATAAGGTACTGGTCTGATATTGCGTCGAAATACGGGCTTGAACGCACCGCCGGCTCTGATTATCACGGCGGAGAGCGGGCGAAAGACCTTGGCGTAGTAGTCCCTGAAGACTTTCTCCCCTGGGCGAGACTCGGTGTAAGCTTGTGAATTCAAGCAATAGAATATAGCATCCTTAGGTAAGGGGATGAAAACCGGGCAAAAAAAGGTGTTATCATAAGCGACAACAGAGAAACAGCAAAGACCTGGCGGTTTCTTGCCGCCTTCCGGGAGGAAAGAACATGGGCGTAATTGATTTGAGAAGCGACACCGTAACAAAACCCACGGAAGAGATGCGGGCTGCCATGGCCGCCGCCGAAGTCGGAGACGACGTCTATGAAGATGACCCGACGGTAAAGATGCTGGAAGAGGAATCTGCAGCCCTCACTGGACAGGAAGCGGGGCTTTTCGTCACTTCGGGTACCCAGGGGAACCTTGTCGCCCTTCTTTGTCATTGTCGAAGAGGTGACGCAGCGATAATCGGCAGGAATTGCCACATTTATAATTACGAAGCCGGCGGATTGGCTGTTTTAGGGGGTATTTTGCCCCTTTTGGCCGATGATACGGGTGGAATAGTAAAAAAAGAAGAAATCGAAAACTGGATAATACCCGCCGATGTCCACAAGGCTCCTGCCAAACTTCTCTGCCTTGAAAACACCCACAACAGAGAAGGGGGGACGGCTGTTGCCCCCGATATTTTCAAGGAAGTGACCGATGTGGCGAAAGTAAAGGGTCTTAAGGTTCACCTCGACGGCGCAAGGATTTTCAATGCCGCTACCGCCTGGGATGTGGATGTAAGAAAGTACACCACCGAAGTGGATTCCGTACAGTTTTGTCTTTCGAAAGGTCTGGGATCTCCCGTCGGGTCCATGTTGTGTGGACCGAAAGATTTCATCGGTGAGGCAAGGCACTGGAGAAAGCGCCTGGGCGGTGGATTAAGGCAGGTGGGAGTGTTGGCCGCCGCAGGACTCATTTCCATAAGAAAAATGAAAGACCGTCTTGTAGAGGACCATAAAAACGCCCAAAAGCTGGCCAACATGCTCGCTGACGGCGGCCTTTTCGTCGAGGAACCGGAACGTAGAACCAATATGGTCTATTTCCGTGTCAGTCCGGACGGTCCTGATGCCAATGCAGTTGTCGAGGCGTGCAAGAAAGAGGGGATTTTGTTCAATTCCGTTTCAGACAGGAGAATTCGCCTGGTGACTCATCTGGGGATTACGGAATCCGATGTCGAAACGGCGGCCCGGAGTATTCTCAGGGAGGCTTTTGCCAGTTGAGAAATTTCCCGAAAAGGGACAAGGTCGAAAGCGCTGCTTTTAAAGCCCTGGAAACTGTAAAGGCCAAAGGCTTGGCCGGGGCGGATGTTTACTACACCGCCGGTGTCGGTAACGAATGGGGACTCAGAAACGGGGAACCTGAAATCGACAGAAGCGGTGCGTCCTGGCGCATGGGAATCAGGGTGCTGGGTCCTTCGGGGAAGCAGGGCGTCGCAGATACCAGCGATCTCTCGAAAGAAGCGGTAGTTTCCATGGCGGAATGGGCCGTGGCGAATTGCCTTGCATCAGGGGAAGATGAGGAAGAAGCGCCCCTTTATTCGGGGCCGGTTTCTTTTGTCGATCTAGGTCTTTACGATCCGGCTGTCCGGGATATAAAACCTGGTCAACGCAGGCAGATATGCGAAGAAATGATGGAAGTCGCATCAAGAGACCGTCGTGTCCGATCTGTGCGAACCGCCAGGTGGAGCGACGGCTGGGGCGAAACCTTCTACACGTCCACCCGCGGGCTCAGCCTTTGGCATAGTGAAACGGGAGTTTCCTGCGGGGTAATAGTAGTAATGGAAGAAGACGGAGCTTATGACATGGGGGGATTCGGTCTCGAAGGCTGCAATGCCGATGAGCTGGATCACAGGGCAATCGCACAGGAAGCTGTCGGGCGGGTAGGTGTTTCTCTTGGCGGGAAAGCCCTCCCGACCGGCAGGTATACGGTAGTCCTGGACCCCGAGGTCGCCGCGTCCCTGTTCGAGGTTACGGGAGAACTTTTTTTGAGCCAGAATATTCACAAGAACCTCTCCATGCTGAAAGGCAAAATGGGCGAGAAAATAGCTTCCGAGGCAGTGACACTTACAGACGACGGCACCCTTTATGGAAAGCCCGGATCTGCGCCCTTCGATGGTGAAGGTGTTCCGACCACCCGCACGGTGCTGCTATCGGGAGGAAAGGTTCAAGCCTTTTTAAACGATCTTAAATACGCAAAAAAAGACGGTGTCGCGCCGACGGGAAATGCCGTGAGGTTTCCCGGATCCATACCGGAAGCAGGTCTTTCCAACCTTTACCTTGAAGGCGGTTCAGGATCGGCCCGAAGCTTTCTCGAGACTCCGCAAAAGCGGCTTTTTATAACAGACCTCATGGGAATACATACCATCGATCCGGTGAGCGGAGACTATTCACTTG
>JAHDOX010000161.1 GCA_018434645.1 Synergistales bacterium
AGGCCTTGAACCCGCCCATCGACTGGGTTCGCGCCGACATGGGCTGGTGCATGTGGGAGAAATCCTGCAAGGAATATCCCGAAGGCGACCCGAGGCGAAACACCGTCCCTCCTGAAACGATAGAAAAGGTGAAAAACACCGATGCCACGCTCATGGCGGCGATCACGTCCAAATCCGGTGTAAAAGGTTTCAAATCGGCGATACTCCAGCTCCGGCAGATGTTTGACCTTTACATCAACTTCCGTCCAGCCAAGCTTTACCCCGGCATCAGCACGCCCCTGAAGGGCGACCCCAATATAGACATTGTCGTCTTCAGGGAGAACACCGAAGACCTTTACTCCGCCGTAGAGTGGCGACCACTGCCGAAGGAGATGTTCGACCTGCATCCGGGGATGGAACGCTTCAAGGACAAGGAAGAAGTAGCCGTGTCCTGGAGGGTCTTTTCCAAAGAGGGATGCGACCGTATCATCCGGGCGGCCTTCGAATACGCAAAGGCTAACGGACTCACAAGCGTCGTCAGCTGTAACAAGGCCAACGTCATCCGGGCCACGTGCGGGCTAATGAAAGAGCGTTTCCTGGAAATAGCCAAGGAATATCCCGAAATAGAGGCCCGCGAGGAAAACGCCGACGCGACGGCCATGTGGCTTTTGAAAAACCCTGAGAACTACCAGGTCATCGTGACCTCAAACGTCTTCGGCGACATCCTTTCCGACGAGGCGTCCCAGCTTATAGGTGGCCTCGGCTTCTCTCCCAGCGGCAACATAGGAGATAACGCGGCCGTCTTCGAACCAAGCCATGGCTCAGTGCCTAAGTACGCGCACCAGTACAAGATCAACCCCTGCGGGCTTTTGATTACAGCCGCCATGATGCTCAACTACCTGCAGCTCGGCGAATACGACGAAAAACTTGAAAAGGCCATAGGCGATGTCCTTGTCGAAGGAAAGGCTCTCACCTATGATATCTGGCGTGACAGGGGCGACAAGGACTGGGAGACGAAAGCCGTATCGACGCTGGACATGGCAAAAGCCATCGCCGCCAAGCTCGATCCGGATTTCAACAAAAAGGCCGATGAAATCTGTGCCAAGGCAAAGGAAATGTGCGCCTGGGAGCACCTTGTCTAGTACGGCGGCAAGGATGCTTCTGTATTTTGGAGCGTCCCCGCTTTCAGGTTATTTAGAGTGAACATACCGGAGGCAGGAGCGGTTTCAGCCCACGGGGCGGACGACGCCATCGTAAAGGATCTTTCGCGCCTGCCTCCGCTGCATTGGAGGAATGGCAATGAAAACAGCCCAGGCAGGAACTCTCGAATCGATGGATTGCCTCGTAACCGCCGGCGAAGCTGAAAAAGGCAGGGGCATATCCATAACGATGGAGGGCGCAAGCGTAGCAAGATTCGGCGAAGCTATTCTCAAAACGGCTAAGGAAACACTGAGGGAAATCGGCGTCAAGGACATCAAACTGTCCATCCAGGACAACGGGGCCACCGATCTGGTCCTCAAGGCGCGCGTCGAGGCAGCGGCCTTGCGCCTGCTCGGAGGTGACCGCCGATGAGACTCAGGAGGACCAAACTCTACCTTCCGGGAAACAACCCGAACATGCTCCTGAGGGGATATCTTTTCAAGCCCGACGGGGTAATTCTTGATCTCGAGGACGCGGTCTCCATGTCGGAGAAAGATGCCGCGAGAATTCTCGTCAGGGAGGTTCTTAAACAGGGTGAGTTCGGGGAATGCGAGGTCACCGTCCGCATCAACGGCATGGATACCGAGTTCTGGCGCAAGGACATCGAGACAGTGGTCCCTTGTGGAATCGACGGAATACGCGTTCCCAAGGTCGAATCACCCAAGGATATGCAAATCCTTGATGAGGCACTGTCGGAAATAGAGGAAAAGGCAGGTATCCCCGTAGGCAAGACGCTTATATTCTGCCTGCTCGAAACGGCTCTGGGCATCTGGAGAGCCTACGACATCGCCACGGCTTCTCCCAGAATCGCCGGTATCTGCCCCGGCGGCGAGGACCTCCGTGCTGACCTCAAGACCGACAGATCTGAAACAGGAGAAGAATTGGTCGGCCCCAGAAGAATCGTCGTACTTGCAGCCCACGCCGCAAAGGTAGACGCCCTGGATACGGTCTACGCCGACGTAACAGACGACGAAGGCCTGAAGCGGGAAACGCAGTGGATCAAGCAGCTTGGCTATCAGGGCAAAAGCGTCATTCATCCGAACCAGATCCCCATCATCCACGCTGTCTTCGCCCCCACCCAAAAGGAGATAGAACAGGCCAAAAAGATCGTCGCTGCCGCCAGGGAGGCTGCAAAGAAGGGCCTCGGTGCCGTATCCGTCGATGGCCGCATGGTGGACAAGCCCGTAGTCAAGCGGGCCGAGTACACTCTGCAGCGCGCAGGGCTTCTCGAGGGAGGTGAATAAGACATGGCTGTCAATGCGGCAGGACGAAACATACCCAACAACATTCCCGGCTACGGCGATGTACTCCCTTTCCGGGGATACACCAAGCGCCTTCCAAAGGGGAACCGGGTTGGAAAGAAAAACAGGGCTACCTTCAACACCAGAACGGACAAGACCCTTCCCAACCTGAAGGCGGCCATCAAGGCTTCGGGCCTTCAAATCGGCATGACCATATCCTTCCACCACCATCTGAGGAACGGAGATTACGTGGTCAACATGGTTCTGGACGCCTGCTACGAACTGGGGATCAAGGAACTTGTCGTCTTCCCGACGGCCCTTTTCGGCGTCCACAAGCACCTGACGAAACATATCCAAAAGGGCGTCATCAAACAGATCCAGGGGTCCGTAAACGGCCCCATCGGCCAACTGGCCTCCGAAGGCGGGATGGAGCTGCCCGTCGTTTTACGGAGTCACGGTGGACGGCCAAGGGCAGTCATGAGTGGTGATGTCCATATCGATGTAGCCTTCGTCGCAGCCCCCACGGCAGACCGATACGGGAACCTCACCGGAGCTCATGGCGAATCCGCCTGTGGCTCCCTCGGTTATGCCCATACCGATGCCGATTTTGCCGAGTGTGTCGTCGCCGTCACGGATAATCTGGTCAACTACCCGGCCCTGGACATTCAAATTCCGCAGACCCAGGTCGACTACGTGGTCGAAGTCGACAAGATCGGAGACCCTTCAGGTATCGTTTCGGGAACAACCCGGGTCACCAGGGACCCCATGCGTCTTCTCATCGCCCGTTATGCAGCTCACCTGATCGAGGCAAGTCCCTATTTCAAGGAGGGTATTTCCTTCCAGACAGGCGCCGGCGGCATTTCCCTTGCAACGGCGGCATATGTCAGGGAAGCCATGAGGGAGCGAAACATCAAGGGCAGTTTCGGACTCGGTGGCATCACAAGTTTCTTTGTCGACATGCTTGAGGAAGGGCTTTTCGAACAGATCCTCGACGTCCAGTCCTTTGACCTGGCTGCCGTTGAATCCATTTCACGGAACGCAAAACATGTCGAGATTTCCGCCGACTGGTACGCCAATCCCTGGAACGCGGGTTGTGTGGTCAACATGCTGGATACCGTCGTCCTTGGAGCAACCGAGGTGGACAGAAAGTTCAACGCAAACGTTAACACCGAGGCAGATGGAGCCCTGCTCCATGGCATTGGAGGCCATCAGGACACAGCCAGCGGCGCAAAGCTGACGATCATTACCACGCCCCTTTTGCGTGGAAGGATCCCCTCGGTGGTCGATTCCGTCTACACGGTGACAACCCCGGGTGAAGTCGTCGATGCAGTAGTGACCGAATTTGGAGTAGCTATCAACCCCAATCGGAAGGATCTCATCGAGGCGGCAAAATCAGATCCGGAGATTCCACTGGTTTCTATCGACGATCTCGTGGAAAAAGCCGAGAAGCTCACAGGCTCCATGACGCCCGTCGAGGTGGAAGACAGGATCATCGGCGTCGTCGAGTACAGGGACGGTTCCGTCATCGACGTGGTCCGGCAATTAAAGAAGAAATAAAACGGCCGGGGGGCTTCCAATGCCCCCGGCTTTTGGCATTCTCCCGAACCTGCTACATTCTGCGGTCGTAATCTCTTTCATCAAACAATCTCCCCGGCTCAGGTGATCTGACTTCGTCCGGTTTTACCTGGCAAGGAGCGACAGAGCTTTTGCGCAAAATCATGTCGAGGATACCGCCTCAACCTTTTTTCGACTCTCACCGTTCGCAGGGAAAGTCTGGTAGACTTGTCCCGGAGGTGAGAAGAACCTGCTTAAGGAACGGCGTAAAACCATAGATGAATTTCTGCAATCTCTCCCGTCTTTCGGCGGAGAAATAGCCGCCCGGCGGGTTTATCCCAGGCGACCGGCGAAATGGGGCGAATGGCCCGAGATAGACGCCAGGCTCCGTGACGCCCTGATCAAAAAGGGCATCGAAAGGCCGTATATCCATCAGGCCAGGGCCATCAAAGCCGCCCTTTCGGGCAGTAACGTGGTTACAGTAACGCCCACGGCTTCGGGGAAAACTCTTTGCTACAACGTTCCCGTTCTTGACGCGATTCTCAAAGACGATGCAGCAAGAGCCTTGTACCTCTTCCCCACAAAGGCTCTCAGCCAGGATCAGCTGGCAGAGCTTTACGGTCTCATACAGGAGGCCGGAGCCCCGGTAAAGACTTTCACCTACGATGGTGATACACCTCCTTCAGCACGCACGAAACTGCGCGCCGCGGGCCATATTGTCATAACCAACCCGGACATGCTCAACACCGGGATTCTCCCCCACCACACCAAGTGGATAAAACTTTTCGAAAACCTCCGGTACGTGATCATCGACGAATTGCACACGTACCGTGGAGTGTTCGGATCCCACGTAGCCAACCTTATACGGAGACTCAAGCGGATCTGTGCCTTTTACGGTTCAAGTCCCCGCTTCATCTGCAGTTCGGCAACCATCAGAAACCCAAAAGACCTGGCCGAACGCCTGCTCGAGGAACCCGTGACGGTCATCGGAGAAAACGGGGCACCAAGCGGAGAGAAGAGGATAATTTTTTACAATCCCCCGGTAGTGAACAGTCAGCTCGGCATACGCAGGTCGTCTCTGAAAGAAACTGCCCGGATTGCCAGCGAAGCCGCCATAAACGGAATCAGCACCATCGTTTTTACACGATCCAGAATCAACGTGGAACTGCTTCTTACCTACATCAGAAGGAGCCTTCGTCAAAAGGGGATACCACCTGAATCCGTCGCAGGCTACAGGGGCGGGTATCTTCCAAACGAAAGGCGTGAAATAGAAAGACGCCTGAGAGAAGGATCGCTTTCCTGCGTAGTAAGCACCAACGCGCTTGAACTGGGTATCGATATCGGATCCCTCGAGCTCGCTGTCTTGCACGGATATCCAGGCAGCGTGGCTTCAACCTGGCAACAGATGGGACGGGCCGGGCGCCAAAGCGACCTGTCGGCGGCAGTCCTGGTGGCTTCATCCTTCGCATTGGACCAGTTCCTGGCTTCCCAGCCCGACTATTTCTTCGGCGCCTCACCGGAACAGGCCAGGATCAATGCGGACAACCTTTACATTCTGGTAAACCACATCAAGTGTGCGGCTTTCGAGCTCCCCTTCAAAAGG
>JAHDOX010000070.1 GCA_018434645.1 Synergistales bacterium
AGGTTGCAGTATGCAATCGATTCCGAAGGCTATTTCCTTTTTTGGCCTTATATGACCTCCGAACTTGTTTTCCATAGCCCAGGACCCCAAAATAATACGGTTTTTCTCAGGAGGCCCAGTTTTCCTGTGTCACCCAAAGATCATCGCTTACCGTTGCTCCCTTCCGGGCCTGGCGGGGTTCACGGGTCTTTGCCGCACAGGGCTGGGCCTCCAGAGAAAAACCGTAAAACTGGCGGAGAAGGAGGGATTCGAACCCCCGGGGCGTTACCGCCCAGACGCTCTCCAAGCGCCCGCCTTCGACCACTCGGCCACTTCTCCGCATTTTTCCGATATATTTTTCAATTGGCGGAGAGAGTGGGATTTGAACCCACGAGGCGGCTCATCACCGCCTAGACGATTTCGAGTCGCCCGCCTTCGACCACTCGGCCATCTCTCCACCTTTTGCTACAGCCCGTCTGCGGGCCTGGAAGAACTCCCGAAGCATTTTAGCACAATCCTCAGCGAGGATTCCACCCCGTATTTTACAAGAATGATTCCATCTTGCGTCCCTGGGTATTTCATAAAGCGTTCCGCAGGCGCCCCACCTGGGATCCGATGCACCGAAGAAAACCCGTCTTATCTTCGCCATTACAAGCGCCCCCGCACACATCGGACACGGCTCGAGTGTCACATAAAGGTCACAATCGTCAAGCCTCCACCTGCCCAACCTTTCAGCAGCCTGTCTTATAGCCAGTATTTCAGCATGCGCAGTAGGATCCAAAGTTTCCTCCCGGCGATTATATCCTTCACCTATTACCTTATCTGCCTTTACCACAACGGCCCCGACGGGAACTTCACTCCTGTCCGCTCCCAAAGCAGCGAGACTAAGAGCATAACGCATCCAGTTTTCAGCAGTGTCTTTAAACCTCCCGACCGTCACCAGGTTTTCACTCCTTCTTCCAATGTAAACCGGTTTATATATTCTTTCCCCTGCGTTTCAGCAAAAGATAAACTAGCCAGAAAAGAACCGCCGACACCGCAATGACAGAAATACCAAGCAACAAAAAATCTCTGGTATCCGCAGCCTTGGTGCGACCTTTTTCGGAGAGATAGGGGTAGTAGGACAAGACTTTGCCTTCTTTATTCACCAGGGCTATCGTGCCTTTTAGTTCACGGTGATTTATTGCCTCGCGAAAACCACGCATTGCCGGAATCCCTGGAGGCAGTGCCATTACGAGTGAAAAAGGCTTACTTCCGCTGGCAAAAAGCTGCAAGAGAACAGTATCTTCTTCATAGTCGCCGGGAACGGGTACCGCAGAAAAGGCAGTGTAAAATTTTTCTTCCTTTACGTCGTAATTTGCTGTCAGAGGAATACCGGCTTCCAACAGCTCTGTCGCGTTCCCGACTACAATGCACGCATTTTTCCTGAGCGGGCCCGGATAGGATTTCAAAGGCATTAACTCAAGCGGATAGTCTCTTCCATCTATCCCCTTCGTTTTCATAAAAAAATTTGCCAACATGTTAAGCTCAAAAAGCCCTGCTTTCTTTCCAAGGTATATCTCTACTTTCTCGTCGTGCATGAAAAGGCCGATATTTTCGAGTAAGGCTCTGGAAGGTTTTTCTGCAATTCGAAAGAAAAACCTGGCGTCCTTTTCGACAACACACCAGGCCGTACGGGATCCGCCAGAGGAAGTGCCCTTTTTCAACCGGAGAACGGCCTCAATTTCAATTTCAGTTGTTTCTGCATTATTGAGAGAATCCGCCGGCAATATAAGCATCTTCTTTCCCGAAGCTGTCGGGTCAAGCATGATCGGCTCACTCTTTTGGCCTCTTGGCGCTACCGCTACCCACGACGAATCGCCATCAAGATATCTGGAATACCGTACCATGAGCCCCAATTTCGACCCTTTCCCTATCGAATGGAGGATAGCCGCAGGAGCTTCGATGGATTGCCTGTGAAGCCCTTCGCCCGTAAAAACGAGGTCTTTTTCGGCTATCAACACTCCGGTCCCCTTTTCTTCAACGGTCTCGGCGGCACCGTTTTCACTTGCGGGCGAAACATTTTCGGAAAGGATCTCCAACTTTTGCGTATCAAGTCGTTCTTTTATATCCTTTCTCAATAAGATCTCCACCGCCTTTTCAAGTTTCGCCTTGTCCGCTGCTCCCGCATAAAGGCGGTACCCGCCCTGCTTATTGACGAAACAGGAAAGGAAGATGTCGAAGCCCGTTTTTTTGTTTAAACCGAAAGTCCTCTTTAATTCAGGCCCCAGGGAATCGAATTCGCCCAGAAAAATCAAATGATCGCCCGAAAAATCCCTTCCCGAAAGCGCTTCTTTCACAAGTAAGGGAAAGGTGACGAATGCAGGAATCGAAACATCGTTTATCATGTTTGCCCTTTTTATTTCTTTCTGTAACACCTGCATAACCCTGAGCCCTGCCTGGTAAACCTGAAGGGAAAACCCTTCCGGAATGACTATAAATAAACGCGTGTCCTTTTCGCCGGGAACGAAAGCTTTCGGAAAATCGGCCAGGCGCATGTCAAACTGCGACCTTGCCTTTATGACCATACGGTTTTTCTCGACCAAAGGAACCCCTGATCCATTGAGCCAAGGAGCTTCCAAAAACACGAGCCTGTTGTTCCCCGGGGAAAAATATTCCGGCAAAACCGCAAATTTTATTCTGCTTTTACCACTTTCGATCCTGTCAAAGGTTGCGATCTTTAGGGGATATCCATTGAAAAATACGTCCAGCGGAGGAAGTAATGAATCCTCCGGCAGGTAGCCTCGCAAAACGAGTTCAACGTAACTGTCATCCACAAACCGCCATTCTTCTGGTACGAAAAGCTCAAAGGCGTATTCCCTCTCTGCTGCTCCGTCGAACAAGATACTCTGTCCTGTCAGTGGTATTTCAAGACTTTCGGTGAAGCCCGACGCCGTGTACGTTTCGGGCACGAGGCCGAGCAATTCCTCCAGCGTCCTCGGGCTGTCCCGTTTTTTCGCGGGTAAAGGCATTCCTACCGCACCTATCGGTTGCGGTAGGGCAGGTGGTTGTTGACCTTTAGGGAAAAAATCTATGACTATCCGGTCGGGCTTTGTCAGCTGGAAATGCCTGAAATCTGCCTTTTCTGAAGAAAAAACGATCTCTATCAAGGTATTGCCGCTTTCTTGTTTCAGAAACCATCCAGCAACGAGGTCGTTTCGGGGAAGGTCTTCTATTTCGCGCAAGGACATTGCTGCCAGTGCCTTCACATGGATATATAATCGATCGCCTCTTGTAATGACACCGTAATCGGTGGGTTCGTCGAGGTCAAGAACTATCCTGGGACCTTTCGGCTGCATCCCCGTTCTGACCGACTGGATAACGCTCTCAGCAGGTGAGCCCGATACTATCAGGATAAAAAGGACGAAAAAAAATACCATTGAAAACGACATTTTTCTGCCGTTTTCAGCAACGATGCCTTCCATGTTCTCGCTTCTCCGTTCCTGGCAAGAGATTTTCGACTGGTCCGCAAGTCCTTGACGCTGTTGCTTTAAACATTTGACGATTCTACATTGGATATTTTGCCATACTGCTTATCTGTTTCAGATTCTCCCATATGTTGAATCAGCTTTTAAAAATCGTCTGTTCTGTTATTTTTGTCTGTATGGCTTTAAAAGCTCTTTCAAGGATTTCTCTCCGTACTGCTTTATCGGCCTCGGGACCTTCAGCGGGATCGCCGACCGGATGTGGAATCGCAACACCGGGGACCATCCTGTTGGCACCTACCGTCAGCATTATAGGTACAATCGTCGCTATCTGTACGACCGGTATACCCGCGGTTGCTTCAATTTCTCTGACCATCGATGCACCGCATCGTGTGCAGCTTCCTCAAGTCGACGTCAGTATAACGGCATCCACACCGTCCTTTTTAAGTTGCTCCCCTATTTCCCGACCGAAACGCTCGGCGTTGGCCACCGCCGTTCCGGTTCCGGTCGTTGTGAAGACATAATCGTAAAGCTTGCCGAAAACTCCCTCCCTTTCCATTTCACGGAGAACATCCACGGGCAGGACCACGTCCGGGTCCTCGTTCGCCCATACACGATCATATCCGCCGTGGACGGATTCGAATATCTCCGGAGTCAGGTCTTCTATGCCGGAGATGTTATATTTACCGTATGTTTTAGCAGAAGATACGCGTATCCTGTCGGGGTTGCCCCTGGGCACAATCCCTCCGGAGGTTACCAGAGCCACAGTCGCTTTAGAAAGGTCTTTTACTGGTTCTGCTGGCTTGATCCGCTTGAAAACCGGCATTTCGTATTCGGTCCTGTAGTCCTCCTCGCTGATTTTTCGAAGAAGCATATCTACTGCACGCTGCGCTCCATTTCTTTCGTGAAAATAGTTTTTTCTTATACCTCTGTGAAAATATCCTTCCTCGTCAGCAGGTCGCAATGGTTCGTTCGACACAAGCTTTTTCCCCAGTTCAACCATTTTTTCTAGTGCCTGCTTCATGCCCCTTGCACTGTCGACCGTCTTCACTATAAAGGTTTTTGACCTGTAAAGCTCAACACCCGGATTCTCGGAATACATCCCCGTCACACAAGGAATCCCCAGTTTTTGTGCGACAGCCGCGGCAATATCACCGCAGGCTACTCCATAACGTCCTGCATTGAAGGCCGGCCCCGCGAAAAAGAGGTCCGGGCTCATATCCCTGATGTACTCAATGCACTTTTCCCTCGCTTCTTCGATATGTTCACCATAATAACTGTCACCACAAATGACGGTGCCTGCGACCCGGCCATCGCCACCGAGAAGGTTGTCTATCTGCATGGCAGGTCCAACGGCCTTTCGTTCTATACAGGGTCCTGTATGGGCCATATCCTCTCCGCCCAGGCCCGCGAAGAACTGATTTATGTAACATACGACTTTCAAAGCCATAACCAGCACCTCCTTAAATCCACCGCGCGCCGATGCGGCTGAAACCGAGCTCGTTGGTAGACCCTATGATTGCCTGCAATTCGACGAAAAGCGATCCATCGGGTTTGAGACTTTCCTCCGCTCCGCCCGACAGGTTGGATATAGCTTCGGGATACCCTATAACCTTTTTCATGGCCGGCAGTTCGACCATTTCATTTACGTTCCCTGTAGATACAAATGCAGTCATTTCAGGAGTCGCGTCGGCCAATCCCTGGCTTTTCCCGTCTGTTCCGGCGGCTTCATCAGAAATCACCACTGTCCTTATTCCCAGGTCCTCGCATTTTTTCGCGTTCATGCAAAGATCCGTATCGGGATTTCCATACCCTTCTTCGGAGATCACTACTCCGTCGGCTCCAAGCATTTTGGCCAGGTTGGCGCAGAAGGAAGTCGATCGCTCCTTTCCCGAGAGCCTTGTATCCTCAGGTGCAGGAATCACGCCGAGGAAATTGAGGTCTTTCCCATGACGGGAGTACAGTTCCATAATTACAGGATCGTTCAGATGATGATATGTAGTGTTTTTATCGCAGGCTGAAACGCAATTTCCCGACACCATGGCTCCGTCCATTTTTTCATTTGGATGAATCACGGTAGGCACAACATGTTTGATATCTGTCCCGTACAAGAAAGTGTCGTGAAGGAGCCCCTGGGCTATAGACATACAAAAATACGCAATTTTGGGCAACTCGGGATATTTTGCGTTTTCTTCCGGGATGCTTCCTTTTTCGTAAACCTTTTTTACGTTGGGTTCGGCATCGCGGCATTTGTCGGCCAGGTACCACGCAAGACGCAGTCCTGCTATTCGCAGCGCCTCTTCGTAGGCATGTTTTTCGATATCCTCCTGAGGTACTACGGTGAGAACGACGTTGTTCGTTTCAGAAAAGGGGTTATATCTCGAGCCTGGTCCACTCATATCGATAAGGCCTTCCTGAAAAGCCACTATCGGGCCGCAGGTCACAATTGCACAGCCTTTTAAAACCAGTGTCGCTCCCTCACCTACAGTGCATGGATCTCCCATGAATCCGGGAAAGACATCTCCAGGACCTTCCACCTTGCACCGAGGTTCAATTACATCCTTTACGGGGATTATGCGGGCACTCTCGCCGGGTTTCGCCAAATCCAGATTTATTTCCACAAACCTTTGGTCATTGGAAACCGCGGCTATCGTCTCGTCACGGTTGATTCGCAAAACCCCGCCTGAGATTTCCGTTTTTTCACCCCACTGGACGTCTTTTACAAAGACATTTCGCAGTTCCAGTCTCACCGTAATGCCTCCCTTCTCGCCTTTGAGAAACGCCTGAAGCCCAACAGAGGGCAGTCACCCAAAAGGGGTCTTCTTGAAAACTTTTTCCGGGCCACCGTCTAAAGCAACAGGAATTTGTCGAACTGGAGTACCCTTACGCCATCTTCGGTCTTAACGTATTTCCCTGTCAAGTTTACAACCTTGGGGCCTACACGAAGCCTGACCATCTCCTGTTGCCCCGAAGGATCGAACCTGAGCCGGATTCTGAAGATGTCTTTTCCCTTATTATTTTTGTCATTATTACCTTTCGGTAGATCCACCTGCACAAAAAAGAAGTTGCTGTTTACATGGATCTTGATTCCTTTGTTTCCGTTTCCGAAAATACCTGACCCTCCATCCAATTTCAGATGCAAAGATGAGCCCGCGGGCAAATCCGTTTCTCCCCGTATGTGCAATTTCGAGCCTCTGACGCTGACTTCCGTTATCTTGAGAAGTGAAAATTTTCCCCCCTTTTCGGGGCCTTTCGCAAAAGTCTCATGAACTAAAGGGGTAAACACCGTAAGGGCAAACACACAGACAAGGGAAATCATCCAGCCTTTCGGCTTTCTCAGGTTGCAAATTTTGTTCATTCATGGTTCCTCCTTTCTTTCATTAGAAACAGAAAAGGAAACGCGACCTGTCAACATGAACCCGCCTGGAATATCTTCTTCCAAGACCCCTTATCGATGATCGCATTCTCCGACCGGAATCAGATACAAGACATCTTCGGTCTCCGGAATTCCTGTCACATCAAGGACAGCGTCATCGTCGAACGCTCCGACGACGACGCTTCCCAAGCCGAGGGCCGTCGCCATGAGGCACAGGTTTTGGGCAGCATGACCGGCTTCGAGGTGGACATATTTTATGCCTCTTTCTCCATAAACTTTGGTGGTCCTTGTAAAAACCGCTGCTATGACAATTACAGCGGCTCCCCTCCCCACGGGATCCTGGCCAAAAGCCGCGTCTTGAAGGGCTTTCCCAAGGTCACCTTCTTTCACTGGTTGCAATGCATGTACCTCTGGTATGTATCTAAACAATCCAGGCGACAATTCTTCCATCCTTCTTGCCACAAGATACACTTCAAGGGGATACGTTGCGCCTGCCGACGGAGCGGTTCTATAGCCTCTTTTGAAATCGGTTATACCTTGTGAGGCCCAAAGCAATTGCCCCGCATTTGCAAGAGACAGCGGCTTTTTTGTATATTTCCTGCAGGAACGTCTACCGGAGAGCGCAGCAGTAAGAGAGAAGCTTCCTGCCCTGTCTGGTTTCGGCAGGAGGAT
>JAHDOX010000003.1 GCA_018434645.1 Synergistales bacterium
AAAATATGATGTCTCTGCTCTTGCCGCCATTGGTCAAATGGGAGCCATATGGGCGAGGGGCGGAACACTTGTCGCCTGGGCTTTTGGCCTGGTGGCGACTGCCGGTATTGCGAACGTGGATTGCAAGGAGCTGGTAAGGAGGAACTTCATTCCCGTCTTATCTGGTCTTTTCGCTGCAACCATATAGGGCAAGAAGCCGTAGTGTAACCCGTTATTAGGGCCGGGAGAAGGACTTTTCCCGGCCCGATTTTTCCCGTTTTATAACAACCCGAGTTTCGAAAGAGAAGCTTTGAGTGTTTTCAAAACCTCTTCGGGTGCTTCTGTGAGTGGCGGCCGAAGTCCGCCGAGAGGTATCCCCATCATGTTGAGGGCGGCCTTGACGGGGATGGGATTGGTGATCGCGAAAAGAGCCTTTATTATTTCGGCCAGTTCCAGGTGGATTCTCGTGGCTTCCGTGACGTTGCCAGCAAAAAACGCGTCGATCATTTGCTTCATCCTGGGGCCGACAACCATGGACGCGACGCTTACCACACCGTAACCGCCTATTGCAAGAGTAGGAAGCGTCAACGGGTCGTCTCCCGTGTAAACTGAAAAGCCTTTTTGAGCGTCCCGAATGATTCTGGTTGTCTGGTCGAGGTTTCCACTCGCTTCTTTAAGTGCCACGATGCCTGATACCTTCGATAGCGCCACCGCCGTATCCGCTTCAAGGTTGCAAGAGGTTCGCCCCGGTACGTTGTAAAGCATTATCGGTAGATCAACTTCTTCGGCGACTTGCTTGAAATGTTCGTATAGAGATTGCTGGGGTGGCTTGTTGTAGTAAGGAACTACCACGAGAGCTCCATCTACGCCGCATTCCGAAGCTTTCTTCCCCATCTCGATTGTCGCTCTCGTCGAATTTGTCCCGATCCCCGCTATTACAGGTACGGATACGGCTTCCTTCACGGTCCGGAAGAGTTGGCATTTCTCTTCTGACGTCAAGGTGGGCGCTTCACCTGTTGTCCC
This sequence comes from Synergistales bacterium, assembly GCA_018434645.1. Taxonomy (GTDB): domain Bacteria; phylum Synergistota; class Synergistia; order Synergistales; family Thermovirgaceae; genus UBA1876. The sequence goes on from JAHDOX010000003.1 coordinate 1,003, forward strand.
TCCGATCACAAGAGCGGAAGTTCCTTCAGCAACAAGCTTTTTCGCGAAGGACGCAGCCGCATCGTAATTTACTTCGAGTTTTTCATCGAAGGGTGTTGCCATAGCCGTAATCAGTCTTCCCCATTCCTTCATTTTCATAATGCTCCTTTCTGTCTCCCTCCAGGAAACGTGGGGGGTCTTTGTGTTTTTTTGTTTTTTATCGCCAAATACAGCCACGAAGGCCTTTCAAAAAGAAGAACGTCAGTATGATATGATGCCGGTTTTTTTGAAAGGCGACCCGTAGGTGTGTTTTTTCGCGAACGGGCCGCCTTCAGGTATTTGCGAATCTTTTTTACTTCGTGTGTTCTTTCGTCATGAGGGAAACCACGATTATTAAAAGTGCCGAGACACCCAGAGCTATGAGATTCCTGTTTGCGCCGAGAGCCTGGATTTGCGTAAGAACGCCTCCCACAATGATGCCAGTTCGCGCCCCCCAGGGAGTGATGTTGCTGTTTTTAGTTCCCATCGCGAACTCTTCACTTGGGCGTTTTTTCCATAGCAGTCCGACCAGAAGCAGCGGAACAAGCGCTCCACCTGCGATGGAGTAGGCCCTGGAGAAGAGCCCGATGATGGTAGAAGCATAAAGAGCCGCCAGGGCAGCGAATACACCTATAACAACCGTAGCGATAGTGACATACTTTACAAGTTCCTTGTCGGTGGCATCCTTTTTCAGCGGTAAGACGAAATCGTTAACTATAAGTGTGGCTGCCGAGTTGAGATTGGAATCCGCCGAGGACATGCCGGCGGCCAAAATGAGCGCGAAAATCATTGCTGCTACAAAAGTGGGAATGTAAGGGCTTTGGAGGAACCACGACATGGGATCGGTGACGAGTTTTCCATCAGAAGACAGAATGCCTGGATTGACCGCCACAATGACCATGCCTACCAATGCCGTAAGCATTACCAGGACGATGGCTATGATGCCGCTATAGAGCAGTCCGTTCCTGGCTGTGCGGCTATCTTTGGCTGCGAAACAACGCTGCCAGTAGATTTGTGCGGCAAGAATGCCTATGCATCCTGTGATGAATTTGGTAATGAGGGACAAGGTATTTACATTTGAGATCGTCCAGAGGCCGCCATGTCCTGTCTCTGCAAGTCTTTGCGCCAGTTGGGCCATGCTGAAATCTACGGGAGCAAACGCATAGTAGTAAAAAACTGCACCGAAGAGGAATACGAGAATGCCCTGTACGAAGTCGGTCCAAACCACGGAATATATGCCGCCGAGAGTCGTGTAAAGAATAAAGACCGCCGAGAAAAAGAGAATGATCCATGTCGGATTCGCTCCTGTGATGACGCTGAAGATATATCCGAAAGCCTTGCCTTGCCCGCCGACCCAGGCGATCATGATAAGAGAAGCTATGATCCCCATCAGCATGCGCGTGAACTGGTCGCGAACGAAAAGATCGTCGATCATCTCCGCGACTGTCTTATAGGTGAACTTTCCCGCCAGTCCTGCAAAGAAAAGGGCAAAAATGATTTTTGACCCCTGTTCTCCCAGTACAAAGAAGAGATGCGGTAACCCTACTTCCGCTCCAGAGGCTGCATGGCCGACGAAGTTGCCGACTCCCATGATTGTCGCGAACTGGGTGAAGAAGATGAGGAAAAACGGCAGACTACCGCCGCCAATGACGAATTCGGCATAACTTGATGTTGCTTTGCCCCTGACCTTCCACGAAATTACCAGAAAGACAAGACAAAAACCGATCGTGATGAGATCAAGCCCCTAAACTGCTGTAAAAAGGTCGTCTGAAAAAGGCGGCAGTCGGTGGAAGGACAAAAAAACCACCGGGACTTCGGTTACAGTGTAGTCAATGAGAAAACACAAACCGAAGGAGTGATCCCGGTGGCAAAAACGACAGTAGCGCTTGACAACGAAATTGTCCAGTCCCTGCTGCAGGGCGACCTGACCTGCCTTCAATCGGTGGTCAAGGACCTCATCGAGCATGCGCTAAAGACGAAGGCGGAAGAGATCCTGCAGGCGGGACGGTACGAACGGACGCCGGACCGGAAAGGGTACCGGAACGGGTACCGGAGCAAGTGGGTAACGACCAGGCTCGGTCACATTCCGATCCGACTTCCCCAGATGCGTGGCGGAGGGTTGGACACCCAGGAGCTGAAGCTTCTGCCCCGGTTCGAACAGGCCTTCCTTCTGACGCTGCTTGAAATGGTCATAAACGGAGTCAGCACCAGGAAGGTGAGACGGGTTATGGAAGAGCTCTGCGGCCTGGAGATCTCCAAGAGCACCGTCAGCCGGCTGTGCGGCCTTCTGCATGGACGGGTTGCGAAAGTGGAACGAACGGTCACTTGAGGGGACGGACTATCCCTTTCTTCAGGCTGACGCCCTGGTGATCCGTGTGAGGGAAAACCGGAAGGTCGTCAAGAAGGTCATCCAGCTTGCCATTGGGGTTTCCGAGGCAGGATACAGGGAGGTCCTCGGCATCCGGGTAGCCCGACAGGAGAGCGAGGTGAGCTGGACGGAGTTTTTCACCTGGCTCAACAGGAGGGGGCTGGGTGGTGTGGACTACGTCACCTCCGACGACCATGAGGGATTGAAGCTGGCCTTGGGGAAGACCCTTCCTCATGTAGTCTGGCAGAGGTGCCAGACCCACTTTTCCAGGAACCTTCTGGACAAAGTGCACAAAAAGGACCGTCAGCAGGTCCATGCCATGCTGAAATACATGTACGACGCACCGACAAAGAAAAAGGCCCTGGAAGCCGCCGAAGAGCTCATGGACTTTCTGGAGGAGCGCTATCCCGAGGCCATGGAGCTTCTCGACAATGCGAAAGACGACATCCTGGCCGTCTACGATCTCCCGGCGAATTGCCGGAAGAAGATGCGGACCACGAACATGACGGAGCGGACCAACGAAGAGATCCGGAGGCGGGAACGGGTGATCCGGATCTTCCCGAAGGATGCCTCGGCGACGATGCTGGTGGGAGCGTATCTTCAGGAACTCAGTGAGGAGTGGATATCCGGACGTCGGTACATGGACATGACGGAATTCCATGAAGCGAAGGCGGAACAGGAACGAAAGGAAACGGCCTCAGTGAAACAACCAGTAAACATGGCTCAACCCGAGGCCGTGGTGGTGAATATGTAACCGGGTCCGAATTTACAGCAGTTCTGGGACTTGACTCCAGAAACCTTGTCTTGCTTTTCATAACTTTCCCTCCTTATATCATTCCTTATATCATTGATATTCCCAATTTCCACAAAACCTCCTGCACTCTTACTCGACCTGTTCTTCCGTCCCCGACGCCCTTTTCCACCCCCTTGCCTTTTATTTGTTTTCAAAGTCTCTTATCTGAAGGCCAAGTCTCTCAAAAACAGGGCGATATCAGGGAAAAGAATCACCATCAGCGTCGCAATGACGTAAAGAGCCAAAAAGGGTGCGATCCTTCTCACCACATTGATATAGGGCCTTCGGAAAACGGCCATGGCTGTAAAGATATTGCAACCGAAAGGCGGAGTGACCGCTCCTATTGCCGCCTGCATAGTGACCAGAACACCGACAAGAACCGGGTCTATACCGAGCCTCGAAACCCACGGGGCGAAGATGGGGGAAAGTATCATGATTGCGACGATCGAATCGACAAACATGCACACGATGAAATAGGAAATGGATATT
>JAHDOX010000034.1 GCA_018434645.1 Synergistales bacterium
ATCCCCTATCTCGGAGGAGGGTTCGGGGGAAAATCAGATGTCTCCATAGAACCGATGGTCGCCTACGCGGCGAGTTTCGTCCCGGGATACGCCGTCAAACTTATATTGACGAGAAAAGAAGTCTTCACTTCCTCCCTGCTCGGGCGAGGGATGAAAGGTAAAATGCGGATTGGCGCCAAAAAGGACGGTACCTTTACGTTTCTTGAGGCCGAAATGTATTTTGCCGACGGAGCCTACGGCGATACTTCCTGGCCCGTTGACACCGTGGCGGGGCACAACTGCACAGGGCCGTATGAATTCGGCAACGTCACCGTCGATGTGTACGGTGTTTATACCAATTCCCCCCCGGTCGGTGCTTACAGGGGATACGGCCATCCCGAGGGCCAGTTCATGTCGGGCAGATTGATAGACATGCTGGCCAAAAGGCTCGGAATACCGACTGGCGAGATCATGAGGAAAAACTTCCTTTCCGAAGGGAGACAAAACGCACTGGGGCAGGTCATAAAAAAGAGCCACGGCAACCTTGCCGCCTGTCTTGATGCGGTGGAAAAAGCGATCGACGAAAACCCCCTTCCTGAAAATGACGACAGGTATCTTTACGGCAAAGGTGTCGCGGCGATGATGAAATCCCCCAAGATGGCTGCAAACGCGGCTTCCTGCTGCACCATGCAGGTAAATGCCGACGGCTGTGTTTTCGTCAACCTTGCCGGGATTGAAATGGGACAAGGAGTCCAAACGGTCTTCACGCAGATGGTTGCCGAGGTCTTGCAGATCCCGATGGAAAAAATAAAAGTCTACACCGACGTAGATACGCAGTTTTCCCCCTGGGAATGGCAAACGGTTGCTTCCATGCAGACCTATCGCGGTGGCAGGGCCATTCAGGATGCCGCCTTGAGAATCATCGAACTGGCAAAGGATACCGCCGCAAAGGTGTGGAACTGTGAACCAGGTATGGTCCTTTACAGGGAAGGAGAGCTCATTCATCCCAATACGGAAGGGAAGCTCACCCTGGGAGTCCTGGCGAGGGGTTACATGAGCTTCAACGGTCTTACAGAGGGATCTCCTCTCATTGCCACGGGATGGTACCGCGTCCCGGGCTTGACCGATCCCGACCCGGAAACGGGCATGGGAAACGCGGCGGGCAGCTGGACTTTCGGTTGCCAGGGCTGCACCCTGAGAGTGGACAGGCAAACGGGCGAAGTGAAAATACTTCATTTTGCATCCGCCTTTGACGTCGGCAAAGTCGTTAATCCCGTTACAGCAAGGGGCCAGGTGGCGGGAGGCGTGGTGCAGGGCCTGGGAGCGGCCTTGATGGAAAAAATCGTATTCAAGGAAGACGGCACGATAAAAAACGTCAATTTCCCCGCCTACAAAATACCGAGGCTGAAGGACGCGCCGAAGAAGCAGACCATAGTGCTGCTGGAAACACCGAACGATGAAGGACCATGGAGTGCCAAGCCGATGGCGGAGCACCCCATAGTGGCTGTGGCGGCCGTCGTTCTGAATGCTCTTTACGATGCGACGGGAGTCGAATTTACCGCCCTGCCCGTAACGCAGGACAAGATACTTGAAACTCTGCGCAAAAAAGAGGAGGCTCTTTAAAATGCGTATACTCAACTTCTCTGTGAACGGCACCCCGAGGACGGTGCATCTCGAAGAAGGCAGGGTAATGCTTTCTGATGTTTTGAGGGATTACCTCGGCTTGACAGGGACGAAGATCGGATGCGGAGTCGGCCAATGCGGAGCCTGCACCGTCATAATGGACAAAAAAGCGGTTACCAGCTGCACCGTGCCCGCCGAGAAGGCCGAGGGGAAATCGGTCTTTACCATCGAGGGGCTTGCCGAAAGAGGCAAGCTCAACCCCATTCAGGAAGCCTTCGTGGAAGCGGGCGCCGTTCAGTGCGGATTTTGCACTCCGGGCCTGGTTATGCGGCTTTTCGCTCTTTTCAGCGAAAATCCGGAAGCGGACGACGAAACAATCGAAGAAGAGTTGAACAAGCACCTTTGCCGTTGCACAGGGTACGAAGCCATACTGGAGGCAGCCCGCCTTTCGAGGAGCAAGATGATCGCCCGAGCGAAGCCAAGCTGATTGACGGGACCAGGCAAAAGCACGAAAAATGAACAAGAGGAGGTAAAGAAAAACGATGACATATAGCCTTTTAATCAAAAATGCTCGCACCCGTTTTTCAGGGGGAGAAACAGTGTCCATAGGCATCAAGGGGGACAAAATCGAAGCGATCGAAAAAAATCTTCCCGAAAAAGACGCGGAACACGTAATCGACGCGAAGGGGAACCTGGTCACCGAGTCTTTCATCAACGGTCACTTGCATCTTTGCAAGGTGTATACCCTTGAAATGGTAGGACAGGACGCCCTTTCTTCGTACCACGGAAAGACGATGGGCGGTGCCATGACGGCCATAGAACAGGCCTCCAGGGTGAAAGAAAGATACGACGAGACCTGGATAATCGAAAATGTCCGCAAGGCTTGCACCCTTGCCCGAAAGTACGGGAACACCCACATAAGGGCTTTTGCCGACACCGACACGAAAGCCAGGCTCGAAGGTATAAAAGCGCTCCTGAAGGCCCGTGAGGAATTCAAGGATGTGGTCGACCTTCAGGTGGTCGCCTTCCCGCAGGACGGAGTGGTGCGTGACCCGGGTGCGGAGGACTACATCAGGTCGGCCCTCGATCTGGGTGCCGACGTGGTCGGAGGAATACCCTGGATCGAGTACACCGATTTGGACATGCAGGAACACATTGACAGGATGTTTGCCCTGGCGAGGGAGTTCGACAGGGACGTGTCCATGCTTATCGACGATGCCGGTGATCCTGGGCTGCGGTCCCTGGAGATGCTGTCCGTGAAAACAATCAAAGAGGGCTGGCAGGGGCGTGTCACCGCGCAACACTGCCGCGCAATGGCCCTGTACCCGGAACCATATTTCAGAAAGATACTGGCCTTGCTGCAAAAAGCCCGGATAGGCCTTGTGAGCGATCCGCAAACAGGACCACTTCACGCCAGGGTGAGGGACCTTTATGATGCGGGAGTCTCTGTAGCCCTGGGACAGGACGATATAGCCGACGCCTACTACCCTTTCGGCCGGAACAACATGCTGGAAGTCGCCTTCCTGGCGGTACATCTTTTGTGGATGACTACCTTCGGCGACATGGAAATCATTTACGACCTGATAACAACTAATGCCGCCAGGGCCATGGGGATCAAGGGGCACAAGCTCGAGGTGGGCGGAAACGCCGATTTGGTGGTGCTCAACGCCAGAGACGTGTACCATGCGATCTGGGAACATGAAGCCCCCCTGTACGTGATCAGAAAGGGAAAAGACGTAACGGCTCATTAGAAGTCCGAACAGGTTCAAAAAAGTGAAAGCGGACCCTTATGCCTGCCCCGCGGTATTTCCAGGGGCAGACATCTTTTTATCCGGCAGTGGAAACAGAGTAACAATCCGGGTAGCCGCTTGATGTCGCGTTCTGATATTGCGCTGGCGGGGGGTTGAAATTAACCTTGTTATTGTAAAATATAGTGTGCATGAACGGGATATTTTGGGTAATAAACAGCTTTGGGACAAGAGAGAGAGGCAGGTTGGTCTTTGGCCGGACTTTCAGGAATAAGCGCAGATTGGCCTGTAGAACCGGGCTCTCTTCGCGTTCGGGAGCGCCATGCGAGGACAATTAACCTGGAAGACAAATGCTCAAGGCGTCTCAGCCTGGTTACCGAACAAGAAGACCTTGGGCCAAGGAGTGCATGGTTGACAGAATTACCCTGTGTCAGCGAAGGAGACGAACTCTTTTCCATCCCCTTGCCCGAGGCGGGTACCATCGTTTTCGACCCTGTGATAAAACCGGGCATGCCGGCGTCTCGCTGGCGCCCCCTCTTGCGGGAGTGGATCTTCCTCGCTTGCGATCCGGAGTTGTCGTTGCCGGCAAAGCCGGAAAGCGTCGAAAAAATCATAACGCTGCTTGGCCTGGGCCCGGGACATACTCCCGCCGGCGACGACTGGATTGCAGGCTGGGTTGTAGCTCTTCGGTGGTGCAGGTCTGTGAGGACCGATGCTCTCCTTGATGAGTTTTCGGCCTTCCGTCGTGAGGGCGTTACAACCTGGCTTTCAGAAAGCATAATTTCCGACGCGCTTGAAGGAAGGACATGGGCCCGTCCCTTGAAGTTGATCGAAGCTTTGCAGGGTGACTTCATGCGAGAGGTTCTGGACGCCGCTGGGGCGCTGTCGCAGTGGGGTCACACTTCAGGCAGGGCGTGGCTCGCAGGGTTTGCGTCCGGACTCGAAATTGCGTTAAACCACAAGAAAGAAATATCCCCCTAAATTTGCCAGGGAGGTGATGGCACTTGCAGCGATTGGAAGTAATGCCCCGCACATATTACGACAGCATAACGCTCATGCGAGTAGCCAAGGAAATAACCAGTATGGAAGGCATAGAAAACGCCTCGCTATCCATGGGAACGGAAGCGAACCTTCGCATACTGGCGGCAGCCGGATTTGATCTGTCGGGGATCAATGTCACGCCCAATGACCTTGTTATAGCCGTTTCGGGCGAAGATGCGGTTCTTGATGAAGCACTGTCAAAGGCTAAGGAGTACCTTGCGAATCCGCCGTGGAAGAAAGAAGGTGGAAAAAGCGAGAGCTACAAGCCGCGCAGCCTGGATGGTGCCATATCAGTTCTTCCCGAAGCCAACATCGCGATGATATCCGTGGCTGGAAGGTACGCCGGGGATGTGGCGCTTGATTGCCTTCACCGGGGTCTCAACGTCATGCTGTACTCCGACAACGTCCCGCTGGAAAAGGAAATAGAGATAAAGAAACTGGCCCGGGAGAAGGGACTTTTCGTAATGGGTCCCGACTGCGGAACCGCGATAGTACGGGGCGTTGCGATGGGCATGGCCAACATATGTCCCACGGGCCCCGTATCGATAGTGGCTGCAGCTGGAACGGGGCTTCAGGAAGTACATGTCCAGCTGGCCAAACGTGGAGTGGGGACCCTTCACGGTATTGGTACCGGTGGCAGGGACGTCAGGGCCGAAGTGGGCGGCATAATGGTGGAAATGGCGACGGAAAGGCTTCTAGAGGATGACGAGGTAGAGGTACTCGTGGTCATAGGAAAGCCTCCGGCACCGGAAGTGGAGAAAAAGATCCTGGAACGTATTTCCCGAGGCGACAAACCGGCGGTATTGGGTTTTATCGGTGGGGAATCCAGGGGAGACCGCGATGGTGTCTATATCTGCACGGAGCTCGAGGAGACCGCCGCCGTGGCGGCTGCTTTGGCCAAGGGAGAAGACGTGGCCGAAGCGCGAAAGGAACTTGACTCAGCCGAAGAAAGCCTCAGGGAGCTTGCCGGAAAGCACGGGCCTCGGAAAGGCTGGCTGAGAGGGCTCTATTCCGGCGGCACCCTTTGCTACGAGGCCCAGGTCATAGCGAAGGAGCTTTTAGGACCTATCCACAGCAACACCCCACTGAAAAAAGATCTCAAACTTGAAGACAGCCTGACGTCTGTAGAACACACTATAGTGGACTTTGGAGAAGATGAGTTCACCCAGGGGCGGCTTCACCCTATGATTGACGTCTCTTTAAGGGCAGGTAGATTCGTCGAGGAGGCCAAAGACCCTGGGGTTGGCGTAATCCTTTTTGATGTGGTGATAGGCTACGGGTGCAATCCCGACCCGGCCAGGGAACTTGCCGAAGGTGTCCTGGAGGCAAAGGCAGTTGCCGGAGACCGCATAGCCTTTGTGGCTTCCATTTGTGGGACCGAGGCCGACCCCCAGAACGCCGCCAGGCAACGGAGCATTCTTGAGGACGCTGGGGTTCTTGTATGTGAAAGCAATGCCCGTGCCGCGAGGCTCGCTTCCTACCTGTTGAAGGGGTGATAAAAGATGAATGAGCGATTGCAGGACCTGCTCAAAAACGGGCCGAAGGTCATCAACATAGGTGTGGAACAGTTTGCCCTGGACCTAAAGGAGCAGGAAGTTCCCACCGTCCAGATGGATTGGCGTCCTCCCCAGGTCGAATCTGACCTGTTGTCGAAACTGAAGAAACTCAGGAAAAAGTAAGGGGTGAAAAGAATGGTTGATATTGATAAGGCGAACCAGGAGGCAACCTCTCGCCTGCTTTCCGCCCAGCCGATCCTGGTGGGTATGGGGCTGGCGAAAGACGTAATTCCTGATATGGGAGAACGGGTTCTTCTCCATGCCGGCCCCCCCATCGATTGGGCGAACATGTCGGGACCCATGAGAGGCGCCGTCATGGCGGCCTGCCTTTACGAGGGCTGGGCCGAAACGCCGGAAGAAGCGCAGAGGATAGCCGAGAAAGGTGAAGTGACCTTCGATCCTTGTCATCACCACCATGCCGTAGGCCCCATGGCAGGTGTCACGAGCCCCAATATGCCCGTTTTCATCGTCGAGAACGAAGATCGAGGGAACAAGGCTTTCTGCAGCATGAACGAAGGATTGGGCAAGGTTATGAGGATGGGGGCGTTCTCCCCGGAAGTCATAGAGCACCTCAAATGGATGCGCGATGTCCTGTACCCCAATCTTCATGCCGGCGTGAAAGAGGCGTTCAATGCACAAGGCGGGATAGATCTCAAGAATATAATGGCTCAGGCGCTGCACATGGGAGACGAAATGCACAACCGGAACAAGGCAGGGACGAGCCTTTTCTTCAGGGCTATAACACCTTTTTTGATCGAAGCTGCGCCGAACATCGGCGACCTTCCGGATATCTTCAGGTTTATCGACAAAAATGACCATTTCTTCCTGAATCTAGCCATGGCCGCAGCTAAAGCCAGCACGGAAGCCGCCCACGGTGTGGAGGGTTCCTCTTTGGTTACGACCATGGCCAGAAACGGAACAGAAATGGGAATCAGGATATCCGGCCTCGGTGATCAATGGTTCACCTGCGAGGCGGCGTTGCCTGACGTCCTTCTTTTCCCGGGATTCACCAAAGACGATGTAAACAGGGACATCGGGGACAGCGCGATTATGGAGACTCTGGGCATAGGCGGCTTCGCCCTTGCTGCGGCACCTGCGATAGTGCAGTTTATAGGTGGTACGCCCGACGACGCGGCCAAGTACACCTTCGAAATGTACGAAATAACCATGGTCGAGAACAACACGTACACCATTCCCTCGCTGAACTTCCGCGGCACTCCGACCGGCATAGATGTAATAAAGGTCGGGGAAACGGGCATAACGCCGGTTCTTGATACCGGGGCGGCACACAAGGAACCCGGAAAGGGCCAGGTAGGAGCGGGAATAGTCCGTATGCCCGCCGAGGCCTTCAACAAAGCGGCAGCCGCTTTCGTAGACAGGTATCTCGAGGAATGACCACCGGCGCTTGATGGATTGGTGATTTTCAAGAACCTGGCTTCAAAACAAAAAGGAGGCGTTTGAATAATGAGTACGAACTTGGAACTGAAAAACTGGGACAAACTGACGATTTACGATCTGACGATTCCTTTGAGCCACCTTACTCCACCGTGGCCGACTTATGAACCGCTTCAGATAAAGTTTTTCAAGCGGCTCGCTCCGAATGGAGCAAACGGACAGCTTTTGACTCACTCAAACCATGTGGGAACCCATCTTGACGGGCCTGTGCATTTTTGCACTCATGGTGGCGATATCGCCAGCCTTGAACTCAAAAACTTCCTGGTAGGCCCCGGCGTCGTTGTTGATATCTCCGACATCGCTGAAGACTACGGTATTTACACCAGCAAGGACATCGAAGAAAGGGCCGAGATCCACGACGGAGATATCCTGATCATCAACACAGGCTACCACCGTTATGGTTGGGATCAGCCGGAAGCCGACGAGGTACGCTACATGGTCAAGCACCCCGGTCCGACGAACGAGTTCGCCCAGTGGTGCAAGAAACGCAAGATCAAGTGGATCGGCGTGGATTGCGGTTCAGCGGACCAACCGATGAATACGAAGATCAGGGAATGGATGCCGACCCAGGCCAGGGAAGCTGACGCGAAAAAAAAAAAAAAATACGGTAAAGGTC
>JAHDOX010000068.1 GCA_018434645.1 Synergistales bacterium
ATTCCGGGCGTGCAGCCCTACGTTGTGGAGATATACGAGAAATACCTCAATGAAGGCATAACTCCGCTGGTTCCGTCCAAAGGCACCGTCGGCCAGGCCGATATAACCCTTTCCTCTCACATAGGGCTGGCGATGGTCGGCGAGTGGGACGTAATCTACAACGGCGAGACGCTCCCTGCGGGTGAAGTCATGAAAAAGCTTGGGATAGAGCCCCTGGTTCCCGTGGGGAAGGACTTCCTTTCCATTCTGAGCACCAATGCCCTTGCCCTGGGGCAGGCGGCCCTGGTTATCTCGGATATAGATCATTATCTGGCGGTATCCTACCCGGTATTCGGGCTCTTTCTGGAAGGATACAATGGCAATGTGGCCCCCTTCATGAAGGAAGTCGCCGAAATGAGGCCTTTTGAAGGATATGTAAAAGCGGCAGAGAAACTCCGCAAGACCCTGGAGGGTTCATACCTCTACAGGCCGAGCGAAACGAGAGCACTGCAGGATCCCCTTTCCATCCGTTCGATGGCCTACACGCTTGGTAACGTCGAGGTAACCCTGAAGCGGGCTAAAGACGCCGTTACCCTGGCCGCCAACCACACCGACGATAACCCCGCCGTCGTCTGGAACGTCAAAAAGGGAAAAAACAGGGACCCACAGACGGCACGTTATTTCATAGGTGAAGAAGGCGCTATTTTCCCGACGTCCAACTTCGAGATGCTTCCCGTTTTGAGGGAGCTGGACAGCCTCAAGGTGGCCCTTGCCCAGATGTCCAACCGTCTTGTCATGCAGACCATCCGGCTGGAGGACCCCGAATTTACCAACCTCTCGAGGTTCCTTTCGGGTCCTGATAATCCGGGCCATGCCTTTGGAGCCATCCAGAAGCCTCTTGTCGCAATGGACACCGAAAACCGGATGCTGGCAGCGCCTACCCAGCTGGGTGCTACGGCCCTGGCAGGCAACATCGAAGACACCGCCGGCTGCACTCTGGTGTCGGTGCGCTCCCTGGAGCAGATAACCGAGAACCTCTACAATATTTCGTCGCTCCAGCTCTTGCACTCCGCCCAGGCCCTGGACCTGAGGAAAGCCCTGATGAAAGACGATCTTTTCATGTCCGAAGCCACCCAAAAACTCTATGACGCTTACAGGAAAGTAGTACCCTTCGTCGACCAGGACAGGCCTTACACCAAAGACATCGCCGAAGGTGCCAAGCTTCTTAAAGCCAGCGAAATCTGGTAATTCCCTCGTCAAAGGCAGGAGTCGGGACTTTCGCGAAACGCGCGGAAGGCCCTTTTTTTATCGGCAACATGCGATAATAAACTAATAGTGCGCACTCCATGATATAAAGCACGCGCTTCTGCAAGAATCCGTCGGGGTGAAAACAACCTCGGGAAAGGAGTATAAAAGAAATACCCTCTTTGGTATAATTGAAGTGATAATATATATCGACAAAGGGCATGCTTTCAAGATGGGCTGTTTTACTCGGGATTGTTCCTGTAGAAGAGGGTGGTAATCGGGGAAGCGGCATTTATCAGCTCCCGCGGGATTTTTGCGCCGCTCAAAGCACGGACTAAAAATCAGGAACAGGCCAGACCGTAGGCTGAAACTGGAGGGAATAACACATGAAAAAAACACCTCTTTATCAGAAGCACCTGGATTATGGAGGGCGAGTGGTCGATTTTTCCGGATGGGCGCTGCCTGTACAGTATTCGGGTATTGTGGAGGAACACAAGGCCGTCAGGGAGGCCGCGGGACTTTTCGACGTCTCCCACATGGGTGAAATCTCCGTCGCCGGCCCCGGTGCGGCGGATTTGGTGTACTACCTTGTGGTGAATGATACGTCCCGCATGAAACCCGGCAAGGTCATGTACACGCCCATGTGCTACGAGTCGGGAGGTGTCGTGGATGACATCCTGGTCTACATGAAGGCACCCGACGACTGGCTTCTCGCTGTGAATGCCGCCAACACGGACAAGGATTACGAGTGGATTCTGGAGCAGGCCTCGGGAAAGAATGTCACGGTGAGGAACCTGTCGGACGAGACGGCCCAGGTGGCTCTTCAGGGGCCCAAGGCCGAAACAATCATGAGTCGACTTACCAAGGCCCCGGTTCAGCAACTGGTCTTTTACACCTTCATGGATGCAGTGGATCTTGAAGTGGGGAAGGCCCTGGTCTCGAGGACGGGCTACACTGGTGAGGACGGTTTCGAGATTTACATGCCGACGGATATTGCGCCGCAATTGTGGGACCGTATCATGGAAGCCGGAAAGGAAGAAGGCCTCATTCCCGCGGGACTCGGCGCCAGGGACACACTGCGCTTTGAAGCCTGTCTTCCTCTTTACGGTCACGAGCTTGAAAAGGACATCACGCCCCTGGAGGCGGGCCTGAAGTTCACCGTCAAGCTCGACAAGACGGATTTTATCGGCAAAAAAGCCCTGGCGAAACAGAAGGAAGAAGGGCTCAAACGCAAGATCGTGGGCCTTGAAATGCTCGACAAGGGCGTCCCCCGTCACGGCTACGAAGTATATGCCGGCGAACAGGCCGTTGGAACCGTGACCTCTGGTTCCTTTGCCCCCACCCTGGACGCTTATCTGGCGCTGGCGCTGGTTGAAGCTGGTTACACTGGATTGGGAACGGAACTTGAAATCGACATCCGGGGCCGCAAAAAGGCTGCCCGGGTTGTCAAGACACCTTTTTATACGCCACGCTACAAGCGGTGAGAGAAAACACCAAAAACGGAGGTGACAAAGCTATGAATATCCCGGAGGAATTGAGGTACACGAAAACTCATGAATGGCTCAGAATTGAAGGAAACAAAGGCTATGTGGGGATCACGGATTTTGCGCAGCACCATCTGGGAGACCTCGTCTTCGTCGAACTGCCGGAGACGGATGCCGAAGTGGCGGCCGGCGACGTGCTCTGTTCCATCGAATCCGTCAAGACCGCGTCGGACATCTATTCGCCCGTTTCCGGCAAGGTCGTGGAGGTCAACGAGGATCTGGAGGACGACGCGGGACTGCTCAACGAAGACCCCTACGCCAACTGGATTGCGGTGCTCGAGCTGAGCGACCCGTCCGAGGCGGATAACCTCATGGACGCGGCAGCCTACCGCGAACACTGCGAGAAAGAGGAGGAGGCGATGGGCTGATGTCAAGTTACCTGCCCAATACCGAGGCCGACCGGAGGAAAATGCTCGAGGCCCTGGGCGTTTCTTCCGTGGAGGACCTTTTCGAGGATATCCCCAAAGAAGTTCGTCAGAAAGGCGTAGGCGGACTTCCCGGGCCACTGTCTGAGGACGAGCTGGTGCGCCACCTGACGGCTCTCTCGGAACGAAACTGCCATCTCGGGCAATGCGTTTGTTTTCTGGGAGCCGGCATCTACGATCACTTCGTTCCCTCCGTGGTGGACGCTGTGGTCTCACGTGGTGAATTTTACACGGCCTACACCCCCTATCAGCCGGAGATCAGCCAGGGCACGCTTACGGCCGCTTTCGAGTACCAGTCGATGATCTGTGAGCTCACCGGCATGTACGTGACCAACGCTTCCATGTACGACGGCGCGTCGGCTTTGGCCGAGGCGGCATTCATGGCCTGTGGCGTGACGAAACGGGACAAGGTGCTTGCCGCAAAAACAGTTCATCCTGAATACAGGGAGGTTATCCGCACCTACACTCGTTTCCGCGACGTCACGGTGGAGGAAGTCGGCTACAAGGACGGGGTGCTGGATCTTGAAGACCTGGCGTCGAAACTCGACGACAGCGTGGCAGCCGTCCTGGTTCAAAGTCCCAACTTTCTGGGAGTCATCGAAGATGTGAAAACGCTTGCGGAAATGGCCCACGACAAGGGAGCCATGCTCGTGGTCAGCGCCGATCCAATATCGCTTGCGCTTCTCGAACCGCCGGGAAAACTCGGCGCCGATATCGTGACCGGTGAAGGCCAGGCCCTTGGGAACCCCGCCTCCTTCGGCGGGCCCCATTTCGGGTTTCTGGCGGCCACGAAAAAACTGCTCCGGAAGATGCCGGGGCGCATCGTGGGACAGACAACGGACCTGGAGGGAAGACGCGGCTTTGTCCTGACCCTGCAGGCGCGCGAGCAGCATATCCGAAGGGAGAAGGCCACGTCAAACATCTGCACCAACCAGGCGCTTTGCGCCCTCATGGGTGCTGTCTACATGGCGTCCATGGGCAAGGAGGGGCTCAAGGATGTGGCGAAACTCTGCTACGACAAGGCCCACTACACCATGGAGAGATTGCTCGAGCGCGGCTTCGAGCGGGCCTTTGGCGGACCCTTCTTCAAGGAATTCACCCTTCGCGCCCCCGAACCGGTGGAGACCCTCAACGCCCGTCTCCTGAGGGAAGGCTTCCTGGGCGGTTACGACCTTTCCAGGGACTACCCCGAGATCGAAAACGGATGGCTCGTGGCCGTGACGGAGCGAAGGACTCGACGGGAGATCGACAGATTCGCGGAAATGGCGGGAGGTGAAAAGAAATGAAAAAGCCCGTCAAGCTTCTCAATGAGCTGAGTAAACCAGGCCGCAGGGCCTGTTCTCTGCCGGCTTCGGACGTACCCGAGGCGTCGGAGAAAATCCCCGAAAAGTTCGCCAGAAAAGAGGACGCGGCCCTTCCCGAAGTAAGCGAGGTGGACCTCATCCGGCATTTCACCAGGCTTTCCCAGCTGAACTACGCTGTGGATGTGGGATTCTACCCCCTCGGGTCGTGCACCATGAAGTACAATCCCAAGGTTAACGAGCGGCTTTCAAGACTGCCCGGTTTTCTGAACCTTCACCCATATCAGCACAAAGACCTGGCCCAGGGAGCGCTGGAACTAATGTACGGCCTCAAGGAGATGCTTTGCGAGATAACAGGCATGGATGAGTTGACCCTCCAGCCTGCGGCCGGCGCCCACGGCGAAATGACGGGGCTCATGGTCATAAAGGCGGCCCTGGAACACAGGGGCGAGAAAAAGCGGACAAAGATCATCGTCCCCGACTCCGCCCACGGGACCAACCCCGCGTCGGCCACCATGGCCGGGTTCGAAGTACTGGTGGTTACTTCCGACGAGCGGGGTAACGTCGATGTGGAAAACCTGAAGTCCCTCATGAGCGACGAGGTCGCAGGGATCATGCTGACCAACCCCAACACTCTCGGGCTTTTCGAGGAACGGATCCTGGAGATCGCGAAGATCATCCATGATGCAGGCGGCCTGCTCTATTACGACGGCGCCAACCTCAATGCCAACCTGGGGATTGCCCGGCCCGGCGACATGGGATTCGACGTGGTCCACCTGAATCTCCACAAGACCTTCAGCACGCCCCACGGCGGCGGCGGTCCCGGTTCCGGACCCATTGGGGTGAAAGAAGAACTTGCGCCGTTTTTGCCCAAACCTGTTATCGTAAAGGAAGGCAACAGCTACAGGTTCGATTACGACAGGCCCCTTTCAATCGGGAAGGTGCGAAGCTTCTACGGGAATTTCAACGTCATGGTCAGGGCCTATGCCTACATCATGACCATGGGAAGCGAAGGCCTCAGGCGGGTCGCTGAAGACGCCGTGCTCAACGCGAACTACCTGCTGGAGCGGGTGCGGGAGAACTTTGTCCTTCCCTTCGACCGCCGCTGCAAGCACGAATTCGTCATCTCCGGCAGCAGGCAGAAGAAAGAAAACGGCGTGACGACCCTCGACATGGTCAAGCGGCTAATAGATTACGGCTTTCACCCGCCCACGGTCTACTTCCCGCTCGTCGTTCCCGAGGCGATGATGGTGGAACCCAACGAAACGGAGAGCATCGAGGAACTGGACGCCTTTTCCGAGGCTTTGAACGCCATTGCAGAAGAGGCCCGAAAGGATCCAGAACTGGTCAAAAACTCGCCGAAGACGACACCCGTCACCCGCCTCGACGAGGTGACGGCGGCAAAACGACCCGTGGTCACCTGGATTACTGAAGAAGAATAAAAAAGGACGTATAAAGGGGGCTGCCCTCGGTACCGGGGAGCGCCCCCTCGTCTTTTCGAGGAGGTCCAGCCATGAGCACCCATATTATCATCGTCGGGGGAGGTCCTGGAGGATATGTGGCGGCCATACGAGCCGCCCA
>JAHDOX010000115.1 GCA_018434645.1 Synergistales bacterium
CGGGCCCTTGAGAAAAGTTCCCTGTGTCCCTTGTGAAAGCCGTCGAAGGCCCCTATTGCGGCAATCATGGGTACGCGTCCTTCTCCTCTCCGATATAGATGTTGGTTTCAGGTTTGAACCAGGTTTCTTCCTGCAATTTCAAACATTTCGCAAAGGACAGAACCCCACTGCCCGCAAGAACCACCGTACCGGAATCTTCACATATTCCCCAGTGCCGCCTCAAAAGCCGTCCGGGAGAGATGGCCTTCCCGCTTTTAAGCGTCTGTAGCATCTCTTCGGGCACCTCGTAACAGGGAAAGGCCTCCGCCAGATCCTTCGGGCGTCTGAATGAACCGGCGGAATCTTTTCCCAAAGCGTCAAGTGAAAGCGCATCAGAAATGCGGAAGGGTCCAATAGCCGTGCGTTTCAAAGCCGCAACCGTGGCATAGGTCTCAAGCATTCTGCCCATATCCCTCACAACGCTTCTCACGTAGGTCCCCTTGCTGCATGCGATTGTAAACTTTACCGTCCCATGCTTTTCATCGAATCCGTCAAGACCAATGGAAGAGACGTAAACAGGCCGTTCCGGCACTGAAAGAGCCTCTCCAGCCCTGGCCAACACGTGGGCTCTTTTGCCGCCTATCCTCACCGCCGATATCCTGGGAGGTTTCTGGCATATCCAACCCAAAAAGGAGAAAAGGCATCTTCTGACATCGCTTTCTTTCACACTTAAGCCACCTACGGATTCGGCTGTTACCTTTCCTTCGCTGTCGAGAGTGTCCGTTTCAAAGCCGAGGGTGGCCGTCACTTCATAGGTTTTTGGAAGGGCCATTACATATCTGGATGTACGTGTCATTCTGCCGAAAAGAAGGATCAACAGTCCTTCGGCCGTCGAATCCAGTGTTCCCGCATGTCCGACCTTGATCTTTCGTCCCAGGGCCTTTTTCAGGGTATTTACACAGGAAGTGCTCCTGAGGCCCCTTGCCTTATCGACAAGAACAAAACCGCTTTCCATCATTTTCTTCCAGTTCCCGTCTTACGGCATCCACCGCTTCTTTGACGTTTCCCGCGATCCTGCAACCGGCCGCCCGGATGTGGCCCCCGCCACCAAAGACGCGCGCAAGCTCTCTGGCATTGCAAGGGTCCTTGGTTCTGATACTCACCCGTACCAGGTCTGACTCTTCTTCAACAAGCAAAACTGCGATCCTGACGCCTTCGAGGGCAAGCAGTTCGTTTACGAGATGTTCCGTCTCATCTTTTTCGGCTCCCGTTTCCACGAAATCCGTTTTTTCTATGAAGGTAAAACAGGCTTTCCCTCCCGCGAGTGATTCGGCTCGCGAGAACGCCCTGCCCCACAAATGAAGCCCCTGTATGGAACGGTTTTCGTAAAGAAGGGAATAAAGCTCGTTAGGTCTTACGCCGCGGTCCACGAGCTCGGCTGCGATGCGCAACGTCCTGCCCGTGGTGCCTTCGAATCGGAAATGGCCGGCATCAGTAACCAGCGCAACGTAGAGCGCCTCCGCCTCCATGATGTCGGGCTCCCAGCGGGCATATTCGTAAAGGTTCCAAAGGGGTTCCGCCGTCGCGGGAGCTTCGGGGCAAACCAGATTCCAGTCTCCGAAGTGGTCGTTGTCGCCATGATGATCTATGTTTATTACCTTGGGAAGGCTATTCCCCCCGCCTTCCAGGGGAACCGTCCTATCGGCGGAACTCGTATCCAGAACGACCAAGACCGTGTCCGAACCGTATTCAGACAGCGGAAGGGAAGCCACCTGGCGGTATTGTTCCGTTCCATAGATGAACCTGTAGGTTTCCGGCAGCGGATCGGGTCCGTGCCATGTCCATTTTTTCCCGAGGATATCCGCCCGCCTTGCCATGGCGCCGCCACACCCTACGGCATCGCCGTCGGGTCGCTCATGAATGAGGATCACCCAGTTTCGGGCGGCGCCAAGTTCCTCGCATATTTTTTCAGCGGAGCTCATCATCTTCGCCTTCTTGTGAATTTTCACCGTCTTTTTTAAGCGAATCCAAAACCGCCTCTATCTTTCGAGCTTCTTCCTCCACGTAATCCGGGATGAAATGAAGCTCCGGAACTTTCCTGAGGCGCATTTGCCTGCCTATGGCGCCTCGAAGCAAACCTGAGGCTTTTTCAAGAGATTTCTGGACGGCTTCCCTGTTTTCCCGGGAAATAGTCGTGTAATAGACCTTGGCGTGGCCGAAGTCTTTTGAGCAGTCCACCTCGACCAGAACGGCCCTTTTGGCGTTTTCGTCCTTTATTTCGAACTGCAAAAGTTCCGAAAGCTCCCGCAGCAGCTCCTTGTTAACCCGCTCAATCCGGAAATGCGTCATATTTGTCTACCTCTCGTTGGACTGAGACTATAAAAAAATCCGATTCTTCCTCGCGCCGTCGCAAAAAAGATTCCGCCTCCTCGAGGCGCGAAAAAACACTGTCATAGGAACTGCCCAGAGTTCCCAAGGCGAGCTTCACATCAGTCCAGGAAGCGTCAGGCCCCAAATCGGCCACAGTTACGTTCCATTTTTTTCTCAGGCGCTCAACAAGCGACCTGACTACCTGTCTTCTGTCCTTGAGGCTGGAAGCCCCATGTATACGCAGATGCACCAGCATTATGCCCAAGAAAACATCGCACATCGACAGGGTCATACGTCCAGTGTCCTTTTCTCCTCCACTAGTTCATAGGCTTCAATAATGTCACCTTCGCGCACATCCTGGAAATTGGCGAGGTTTATCCCGCATTCATACCCGGCGGAGACTTCCCTTACGTCATCCTTGAAGCGTCTCAATGCCTCGAGGTTTCCGTCCCATACGACGACACCGTCTCTTATGAGCCTTACCTTGGCGTTGCGCCTTATCACGCCCTCCTGGACATAACAGCCGGCTATCTTACCCGCTCTGGGCACCTTGAAGACGGCACGAACTTCCGCCTGGCCTATGACCTTTTCCTTTATCGTCGGGGCGAGCATGCCTTCCAAAGCAGACCTGACATCATCGATAACATCATAGATGACCCTGTAAAGTCGAATCTGGACCCCTTCGGCCTCGGCCATCTTTTTGGCATTCGAGTCGGGCCTGACGTTGAATCCTATAATGATAGCCTCCGACGCGGAAGCCAGCATGACATCCGATTCGGATATCCGCCCTACTCCTTCATGCACGAAATCTATCTGGACTTCATCGGTCTCCAGTTTTTTCAGCGAACTCTTGAGAGCTTCCAGAGACCCCTGGACATCGCATTTTATAACCACTTTCAGGGACGGCGTCTCGCCTTCCTGCATTTTCTCGTAGAGGTCCTCCAGGGTTATACGTCTTGCCGGAACCGCCTCGGCCTCTTTCTGTTTTTGCGTTTTCTCGTCGATGATCTGCCTGGCTTCCTTTTCGCTGGTTACGGTCCGGAAAAGCTCACCGGGCTGGGGGACACCGTTGAAACCGAGTATTTCGACGGTCTTGCTGGGGCCCGCCTCGTCGACCTGTTTACCCTTGTCGTCGATCATTGCACGGATCCTTCCCCAGGCGCTGTCGGTAAGGATTATGTCGCCCCTCTTGATGGTCCCTTGCTGGACTATGACGGTGGCAACCGGCCCCTTGCCCTTGTCAAGCTCTGCTTCGATGACCACGCCTTCCGACTCGATGGTCGGATCGGCCTTCAACTCGCTCATGTCAGCCACGAGTAGGACCATCTCAAGAAGCTGGTCTATTCCCACTCCGGTTTTCGCCGAAATGTCCACGAATATGGTATCTCCGCCCCACTCTTCGGGGATCAGACCGTGATCTGCCAACTGCTGGCGCACTCTGTCGGGCCGGGCGTCTGGCTTGTCTATCTTGTTTACGGCTACCACTATAGGAACACCTGAGGCCTTGGCGTGGTTCAGGGCCTCCACCGTCTGGGGCATGACTCCGTCGTCGGCTGCAACCACAAGGATGACTATATCCGTTGCCTGGGCGCCCCTCGCCCGCATGGAGGTGAACGCTTCGTGACCGGGCGTATCGAGGAAGACTATCTCCCTGTTTTGATAAACCAGAGTGGAAGCCCCTATGTGCTGGGTAATACCTCCTGCTTCGCGCTCGGTCATTTTAGTTTTTCTGATATAGTCCAGAAGGGTCGTCTTGCCGTGGTCAACGTGACCCATGACTGTAATTATCGGTGCCCTGGATTCGAGTTTCTTGCCTTTGGGCGCCGCTCGTTTGACGGGTTCGGCTTTTCCCTCGGCCTTTTCTTCCACGATTACAAGATCTTTACCAAAAGCCCCCGACAGGACCTCGGCGATATCTTCCTCAAGCGGCGCCGTCGCGGGTACCATGTACCCGGCGGAAACCAGGGCCTTTACCGCCTCGGCGGGACTGACTCCCAAGGCCTGGGCCGCCTCGGACACGGTAATCCCTTTTGGAATCGAAAGACGTTCCTTTATGGCCTCTTCAGTTTTTTCCTGCTCTCGGGCAGCACCGGTTTCTCCCAGGGCGGCCTCGACCAGTTGCGCCGTTTCCGAATCTATGGAGCTCATATGTGTTTTAACTTCGATGCCCAGGTCCTCCAGCATTTTCATAAGCTCCTTGTTGGACATGCCTACCATTTTCGCCAGTTCATACACTCGAATCTTGCTCATTCATACCGACCCCCTCCGTCACGAGCGCCTCTATCTTTTCCGCCAATCCGTTTTGCTCTGGAATAGCCAGAATCTGCGTTCGTCCAAGACCAAGCTGGTTTGCTATCGAGTTTCTCGTGACGCCTTTCATAACGACGACCTTGCAACGTCCTCTTTCATGGTACCCGGCTATAGCCGACATAACGTTACGGGAATGGTCTTCCGTCAGCATGACCAGAAGCCGTTTTCCCCGTCTCAGTTCATTTTTAATCCTCGTCTGTCCCGAAACAAGGATATTCGCCTTATGGGCCATTCCGAGGATTTCGAAAAGACGCCTCAAGACACAGCCTCCCCGCTTTCATTTCCCTTTTTTTCCGAGAGAAGTTTCTCCAGTTCGTCATAGATTTCGCGAGGCACCTTTACTTTCAACGCCCTTGAGAGGGCGTCCCTTTTGCGGGCGGCCTGGAGACATTCGGGGTTTTTGCATAAATAGGCCCCTCTACCCGTAGCCTTGCCTCCGAGATCTATGCGAAGGTCTCCTTCAGGCGTCCTGACTATCCTCAGAAGCTCCCTTTTCCCCTCTTCGTTTCTGCAGCCGACACAGGTACGCGGCCGCTTCCTTCTGAGTGTTCCACGATTCGTGCCCTTAGGGCTCATTCGGACTCGTCGCTCTCCTCGATTATTATGTCCTCAAAAAGATCCTGCAACGTTGGAAGACGTTCAGGCTCAAGGGCTTTTATGTCGATCTTCCATCCCGTCAATCTTACGGCCAACCTGACGTTTTGTCCGGCCTTCCCGATCGCCAGCGACAACTGATCAGGGCGGACATAAACCCGCACCGCCTTTTCCTGTTCCACCATGGGTTCCACCTTGGCCACGCGGGCCGGCGAAAGAGCATTGCGGATAAACTGCAGGGGATCGTTGCTCCACACTACTACGTCCACCCGCTCACCGTTCAGTTCCTTCGAGATCGACTTGATCCGCGCGCCGTTGTTTCCGATACAGGCTCCCACAGGGTCCACATTCGAGTCAAGGGTGCTGACGGCAACCTTTGCGCGCGCACCGGCTTCCCTTACTATGCCCCTGATCTCGACCGTGCCTTCCTGGATTTCCGGGATCTCAAGTTCCATAAGCTTCCTTAAAAGACCCGGGTGGCTTCGGGACACCACTATCCTCGGCCCCTTTGAAGTCTGCCTCACCTCCAGGAGGTAGAATTTGTACCTTTCGCCAAGCCTGTAAGACTCCCCGACGATACGTTCTTCCCTTGGCAAGATGGCTTCGGTCCTGTCGTTGAGCCTTACCAGGACATAATCATTCTCGGATTTAAAAATTATTCCATTGACCATGTCCCCGAGCTTGTCTGAAAATTCCTCGTAGATTATCTGGCGTTCGGCATCCTTGAGTCTTTGTATGATAACCTGTCGCGCCGTCTGGGCGGCTATCCTGCCGAAATTCTTGGGAGCGACCTCTATCCTGATGATATCGCCGATGGTCACGTCGGGAAATCCCGCGTTAGCCGCCTCTTCGACTGTCATTTCCTTGTCCGGGTCCTCCACCTCTTCCACGATGCGGCGCACCTCACAGATGGTCATCTCGCCGTTGTCCAGGTCCAGATGTATTTCCACATCCTGGTCCCCGCCCTTGTACTTTCGGTAGGCCGACACCATGGCGGCCTCCAGGCCCGACGATATTATCTCCAGAGGCAGCTTTCTCTCCTGGGTTATCTGTCGTAAAGCGCGAACGAAATCACGCCCTAATTGCATTACTTTTTCCTCCCTTTTTTCCGTTCCTTCTTTTTCATTGCCATAAGCCGGGAGGTTTCCTCCCCATCGTCCACAAGCCTGGCCTTTGTTATTTTATCGAAGGGAACCTCCAGAAAAACCTCTTTTTCTTCCCTGAAACGGACGACCCCTTCGTCAACGCCAGCTATCTCGGCTGTAAGTTGCCTTTTGTCTTTTATCTTTTCCTGGAACCGGACCTTGACCTTGCGTCCGGTGAATTTGCTGAAATCTTCCAACGTAAACAACGGTCTCTCGATTCCCGGAGAACTCACCTCGAGAAAGAAATGCTCCGGAACCAGTTCGGAGTGCCTTTCAAGAAACCTGTCCAGTTCCCTTGATACGGTCTCACAGTCGGAAACCGAAACGCCCCCTATGGAATCTATGTAAACCCTGAAGACGGATCTTCCGTTTTCGGTCACTCTTTCTGCACCGACAAATTCGTACCCCGCGGATTCGACTATATCCCTTATTTTCGCGTCACTGAGAATTTCATCCAAAAGGTCCTTCATGCACTACCTCCAATGAGATTTCCGAAGCCCGGCCGCCTCTACAGATAAAAGGCGAAGAGCAGGCACACGCCGCTCTTCGCCTTGAAAAGGCTCTCGTTCAGGCGGAAGACTTATAAATTATAACATGGGGGTTCTTGGAGTGGCAAACATACGTCGGTCTGCAGGAAAAGTATCCCGTCTTTACCCAAGGATTCACGGCCTGCAGACC
>JAHDOX010000063.1 GCA_018434645.1 Synergistales bacterium
GACTTTCGCGTTGAAAAATGAGCGGGGGTGGCGGAACAGGTAGACGCGCCAGGTTGAGGGCCTAGTGGCCTACGGGCTGTGGGAGTTCGAGTCTCCCCCTCCGCACCAGAAAGAAAAGGGAACCCTTTAAAGGGTTCCCTTTTATTTGCGGTTTCAGAAGTCAACAACCTCCCAGCCCCAAGAGGGGAAAAGACACTTGGAATCGGCCCCGGGCGGGTCGAAAAACTGGAGTCTTGCACTGGTCGCCGGGTGGACCCGTATACTTGCGACCTTCGCCATTCATGAGGTAAACTCGACCGTGTTCCGATCTTCATTAAAGAGGAGGGAGAATAAAAAGTTGACGTTGAAGAAAACACGCAAAACGCCGATCCTCGTCGGATTTTGCCTTTTGGTACTTCTATATGTTTTCATGGGGCCTGCATTCGCGGAAGGTGACGTTTACGACAGGATACCCCTCGAAGAAGTTGTCGAACCACCTAACGAAGAAACGGAAGAAACCGGCAATCCGGTCCATGTTGAAAACGGTAACGAAAAGATTGCAGTCATTGCTGGCAGGTTTATGAAGGTCAATCCCGAGCTGGAGCCTTACGCCGCAAGAAAATACGGCGAGTATATACTGGAAGCCTCCGAGCTGTTTGGCATCAACCCCTTTCTCATAGCGGCGATGATCATAAAGGAATCCACTGTTCGATACAAGGCACGGTCCCGTTATGCTTATGGATTGATGCAGGTCAACTGGAATGCCCACAAGTATGGGCTGAGGTCCGCTTTCAGCGGGATACAAACCTTAAATGATCTTATTAAGCCGCGCAACAATATACTTGCGGGGACGTACATATTTTCATGTTATCTTGATTCAAGCGGGGGAGACATTTCCGAAGCGCTGGCGAAGTATCTGGGCACAAACGGAAAAAGGTATATCACACGGGTGATGAAAAATTACGAGGTTATGCTTGCGGAATTTGAAAAAAAGCAGGAGCAGAGAATAACAAGGCTGTCTTTAACCGGCCTGTACAAGCCTGCTGTGGCCTGACAGCCAATGGAGGTTTTGACGTGAAGGACTTTTCTGGTAAATTGCCGAAATTGAAGCTTGGTAAACACGAACCAAGGTTTCCCCTCATCCAGGGTGGAATGGGGGTTAGAATATCCGGGCCCAGGCTGGCCGGCGCTGTGGCTAAAGCCGGCGGCGTAGGGACCATTGCAAGTGTAGGGCTTGCCGTGTGCTCACCTCTTTATGACGGGACCAATTATTTTGAGGTAAACAAGACCGTCATCCGGGAAGATATAGCGGAGGCCAAAAGGATAGCTCCCGAAGGTGTTGTAGCCGTAAACGCCATGGTTGCCTTGACCGACTATGAAGACCACGTCAGGTCGGCTTGCGAAGGAGGCGTCGACGTCATAATATCCGGCGCCGGGCTGCCCCTGAAGCTTCCGGAAATAACCGCGGACTACCCCGACGTGGCTCTGGTTCCCATTGTCAGTACCACCAAGGCCGCGCGTATTATCAACAGACGTTGGGAAAAGCAATTCGGCAGGCTCCCGGACGGGTTCATAGTCGAGACGCCGCTCGAGGCTGGTGGTCACCTGGGGGTGACCAGGCCTGAACAAGTTACCGATAAAGACTTTTCTCTTGAGCACGTCGTTCCAGAGCTCGTAGCCTATCTTGAAAAGGAAGTCGGAGTCGACATACCCGTCATTGCGGCCGGTGGGCTATGGGACAGGCAGGATGTAATGCGCATGTTCCGGTTGGGCGCAAAGGGTGTGCAGATGGGCACACGCTTCGCTGCGACCGTAGAAGGTGACGCGAGCCAGGAGTTCAAGGACATACTTATCAACGCAAAAGAAGAAGATGTAGTCGTCATAAAAAGTCCTGTCGGGATTCCCGGCAGGGTCCTCAAAACACCCTTTGTTGAAAAATATATTGCTGGGCGCGTAAAAAGCAAACCCTGTTTCGCCAATTGCCTTTCTCATTGCGCCTACAGAAACGAGCGAAAGGCTTTCTGTATTGCCCAGGCTCTGGTGGATGCCTTCAGAGGCGACTACGAAGAGGGGCTTTTCTTTTGCGGGACGAACGTTTCCCGTGTTACTCGCATGGAAAAGGTGGAAGAAATATTCAAGGATATCTTTGGTTTCGTCGCATAATTCGGATGAGCCTTGCAAATAACGCTTCCGCTTACTAGCAAAAGCCAGCTTCCCTGTATTTTTTCACAACCAACGTGCTTGTAAAGAGAACAACGGAGGCCGGTGGAAACCGGCCTCCGTTGTGTAAACCGACTCATCCTTCCTGATTTTCCTGCAGGAGCCTTTCCAGTTCTTTCAGTGTTTTCTCGAAAAGAGAGGCCACCTCTTTTACCGGCTCCGAAGATGTCATGTCCACTCCGGCTTGTCTGAGGAGTTTTACAGGGTAATCGGACTTCCCGCTTTCCAGAAATTCAAGGTACCGCTTTACCTCCCGACTGCTGCCTTCCGTAATGTTGCGGGAGATAGCCGTAGCCGCCGCGTACCCTGTGGCGTACTGGTACACGTAAAACGGGGAATAGAAATGGGGGATTCTGGCCCACTCATATTCCAGTTCCGTGTCGATTTGTAGATCGTTTCCGTAATACTTTTCGTTCAGACTGCGCCAAAGAGAACAGAAAGTTTCGGCTGTCGGCGCCTCGCCTTCGGCAATCATGCCGTGCACCTTCAATTCGAACTCGGCGAAAAGGGTTTGGCGGAAAAAGGTTGTCCTGATCTGCTCGAGAAGGGCATTGGCAAAATAAAGTTTCTCCTCGCGGGAATTTACAGATTCTTGCAAAGCTCTGTGAAGCAGGATCTCATTGGTTGTGGAAGCCACCTCGGCGGTAAAAATACTGTGGCTGGAATATACGAAAGGCTGCTTTTCGTCCGTGAAGGCCTTGTGAAGCGCGTGTCCCATCTCGTGAGCGATAGTAAAAACGTCCCTGAAGGTACCGTTGTAGTTAAGAAGCACGTAGGGATGGACACCGTATGAGCCCCAAGAGTAAGCCCCCCCGCGTTTTCCCCGATTTTCGAGGACATCGACCCAGCGCGATTCGAATCCCTCCAACAAAAGCGATACATAATCGTCCCCTAGCAGCCTCAGCGATTCAGCTACCATCCGGCAGGCATCCTCGTAGGAAATGTTCTTCCCTGGCTCGGGAGCCAAGGGAAAGTACATGTCGTACATGTGAATAGATTCAAGAGCGAGGGCTCTTTTTTTGACCGAAGTGTATCGGTGGAGTAGATGAAGGTGCTCCTGGACGGTTTTTATCAGCCCGTGATATACCTCTAGTGGTATATTGTCGGGCGCCAGAGCCGCTTCCAGCGTCGATGAATATTTTCGGCTACGGGCGAAATAGGCGGCCCCCCGCAGAGTTGCGTTCAGGGTACCTGATAGTGTGTTTTTGTAAGACCCGAACATTCCGTGCAGTGCCCTGAAAGAATTTTCTCGGAGCGTCCTGTCGGGGGAAAGAAGGTATGTACCGTAGCGTTCCTGGGACAACGGATGCAGCTGACCCTTTTCGTCTTCCACGTCGGGAAAGGACATATCGGCGTTGGTGAGCATGCTGAAAATGCTTTCGGGAGCATGGGCGATTTCTCCAGCCCCGGACAAGAGTGTTTCTTCTTCCGTCGACAGACGGTGAGCGCTTTGCCGGAATATATCTTCGAGGAGGAACCTGTAACATTCCAATTCCTTTCTTTCTGCGATGAAGCCTTTTACGCGCTCAAGTCCTGCTTCGATGATTTCCGGAACGATAAAAGACGTCAGTTCGCCGGTCTTGACGGCCAGGGAAACTGCCCGCGCGGCCATCGACTGCCCTTTCTGGTTTCTCGTGTCCTGGTGGCTGAGCAGGTGGGCATATACAAAAACCCTTTCCATCAGCTCCTCCAGCGCTTCTGAAAGCGTCAGCCCTTCCAGGAGCCCGTCGGCGCTCGCTTTCAGGCTCCCTTTTCGAGAGGCTAGATCTTTTCCCATCGATTCCACGGTTCTGAGCGCTTTTTCCCAGTCTTTCGCCGTTTCGAAAAGGTCCTCGAGTCGCCATGTATATTTTTCGGGAATGTCAGGTCTTTCCGGCAAAGAGAGCGTTTCTTTTTCTTGAGCTTTTTCTGTCGTCATCTAAAAAAATCCTTTCCTCGTTATTAGTCTTTTGGATCGTTCTTTATTCATCGATTGGTGAAATAAAAGAAGAACATGAGTCCTATGCAGATTCCACTGAAAACAGCCCGCCGCAGACGTATCTGTTTCGCTGTCGGGCCTGCCTCACGGGGATCGTAAAAACCTGATGGTGCCTTTTTGCTTTTTTGCCCCCTTTTATCTCTGCGTCCCCATATTTTGTCTCCATAGGCATAAGCAAGAAGGCCGGCGCCGATGCCCATAAAACACGCACCCAAAAGAGGTCCAACCAATTGTTCCATGTCACGCCTCCTTTCTTTTATGTCGGTGAACCTTCAGGAAGGCAGCCTCAATGTAAACGAGGTATTTCTCGCGTCGAGTATGTATACTTCGACCTCGGCTTTGCAAAAGGCTTCAAGTTTCCCTGCGAGGTCCTCCGTCATTGCCCTGGTCATTTCGAAAGTAACCGGAGGCATACCATCCACGTTGAGTGCGACCAAGGTCGTATCTTCGGTGATTTTCGTGGTGTCGCTGTTTCTCCAGCACCATGCCCTGCACAACACGTTACCGTCTGATGTGTCTTTGTATATTATTTCACCCGGCCTTGGCTTTTCGAGATCATCGGGTTTTCCCAGCGGCCTGTATGTTTCATCCCCTGTAGCAGGGCAGAGTATGAGATTTCCTGAAACAGACTCGAGGTCGTCTCCTCCGCAAGGGACGAGATATTTCAGGCTGGTCCTGTTCATAAGGGAAACGACGGTGTTAATGTAAGGAATTTTTGCTCCCTTGCGGATGCGCTTGACCAGGTTTACTATTGATGGCGGGCATGTATTCGGGTTAATGCCAAAAGCGCGAAAAGCCTCCATCCATGAGGCGAGGTTCGGATGCTCCTTGAATTTTTCGAGTGCCTGGTCCGTCCTTGAATGCTCTTCCAAAAGGCGTAGTTCTTCCTCCAGCTCCCTGATTTTTAACCTGTTGTCTATGTTTCTTCCCACTACTACACCCCGAGTGAAATCCGGAAACATCTCAAAGACTGCTTCATGAATCCCTATTTCCATGGTTTCGAGCCTCCTCTTATTGATTGGTTAAATCTTGTACGATGCCGTTTTGCGCTGCTACAACCCCTTTTTCGACATCGACTTTCATAAGGAGGTAAAATCCCCCTAGGAAGAAAAAAAGAAGTATGCCTAAACCAGGCAAAACAGACCCGGTGGAATGGGTTATGATGCCGAAAAGCAAGGGGCCGACAACGCCTGAAAACTTGCTCGAAATGTCGTAGAATCCAAAGAATTCGCCGCTTTTTCCCCTCGGGACCATGAGACCGAAAGTACTCCTGCTGATGGCTTGCACTCCGCCCTGAACCATCCCGACGCAGGCGGCAAGAATCCAGAAATGCCATTGTCGGGACATGAAAATTGCGGCTATGGTAATGAGAGAATACCAAACAAGTCCGACGCCGATGGCCCCTTTCCCGCCGATCCTTTTTGCAAGCCGTGCAAAGAGTAGCGAAAAAGGCGCGGCCACGAACTGGGTCAAAAGTAGAGCCCCGATGATCGAGACAGGGTCAAACTGCATCACGGCAGCGTAAATCGCTGCCAGCTTTATTATCGTCCCTACACCGTCGTTGTACAGCCAAAAAGCAATCAAAAAGAGAAACAGGTTACGGTATCGTCCTATCTCCCTGAAAGTATCCACGAGTCTTTTTACGCCTTCCCTGATGGCCATCGACCGCCCGCGACGGACTTGTCCTGTGACAGGAGGCTCCGGAACATGGAGAAAAAGCGGTAGCGAAAACAGGGACCACCAAAGGGATACAGAAAGAAAGGCAATCCGATATCCTGTTGTTCCGGGCAAAAGTATTATGCCAAGGACGTTTAATGCAAGAAGGGTGCCTCCTCCAATGTACCCGAAAGCGTAACCGCGGGATGATATTTCGTCCATTGTTTTGCCGTTGTATGCAAGTTGAGGAAGAAGGGCGTCGTAGAATATCATCGACAAGGAAAAACCAATGGAACCAGCAACGTAAAACAAAAGGGCCCTCAGCCAGCTGCCCTGGTCGGCCATGTAAAGCAGTCCTGTTGAAAGGACACCAATAAGCGTGAAAAAGGCGAGAAAATGTTTTCTCTTCCCTGAAACGTCAGCGATGCTTCCCAGAAGTGGAGCGAACAAGGCGGCCGTAAGCATTGCGCCCGCTGAAGCGTAACCCAGATAGGCAGCGGGCAGGCCCTCCGGCAAAGATGAGGCGATACCGTTGAAATAGACCGGGAACACCGCGGCGAGGATAACCGTCGCGAAAGCCGAGTTGCCGACGTCGTAAATACACCAGGAATTGACGGCCTTTAGATGTTCCGACATTTTGTCGAAGGATTCCATTGCTCTTTTAAATATCCTTTCGCAGGATTTCCTGTCGTGTTTTTATTTGGCCCCAGTATAACCGCTTATCCCTGGAATTTGCCCTCTCCTCGCCGACAAGCTTTAATATCTGATATCCTTTTCCGGCACACTCTTCGTTTGGTCCATAAATTCACTCCTGAAGAAACACTATAAGATAAGGGGGAGTAAAAATGTCCGAAAATTCAATCGAAGAACAAAAGAGCTGGAAGACCCTCGAAAAAAGGATCTCTGACATACTTGAAGACCATCGTTGCTATGAGTTTGTAGAGCTGATGAAAAGCCCCTGGCGGCTGATGTGGAGGAACTTTTTGGCGGGAGTGGCCAGGGGGCTTGGATTTGCTGTAGGGTTGACCGTTCTGGCGGTTATTGTCGGTTATATTATTATAGGTCTTTTGAAACCGCTTCTCACGCTGGAGCTCCCGGTGATAGGCGGTCTCATCGCGGACATAATACGGGCTGTCCAGATGCAAATGAACGGAGGCATGTAAATGCGACTACAAAGGCCAATGGCTTTTGCCTCACTACTCCTTTTTTGCCTTATGGTTTTTCTTGTCACAGGGGACATTGCTTTCGCATCAAAAAAATTACCGGCTGAAATTCCACGGCCTTTTGTCCTTGAAGAGTTCGTGGCAAATTGGGAGCTTGAAGGAACAACATGGATTCTCATAGACAAGCCATCCTTTTCGCTGACCCAATACAGGGGTACGCAAAAAATTTCCAGCTACCCTGTTGCTTTGGGTAAAAACCCTAAAGACAAGCAACGTGCAGGAGACATGAGAACCCCCGAAGGGGTGTTCAAGGTCACAAGCATCCATGATTCGAAACATTGGGTGCATGATTTCGGCGACGGCAAAGGTCCCATAGCGGGCGCATACGGGCCCTGGTTCATACGCCTTGAGACCGGCTGGAAGGGGATCGGCATTCATGGAACCCACGATCCGGCGTCTATAGGTACCCTTGCGACGGAAGGGTGCATAAGAATGAAAAACGAGGACCTCCTTCGCATCGTCGATGAAACTCCGGTCGGAACAGTGGTGGTCGTTGTTCCTTGACCCGGTTTGACATTGCGGTAAAAACTTGTCCGCGGAATAGAGCTTTATGTCTGTGCCTGTTCGTTCTATAAGTTACTTGTGCCCGGAACCCGAGTCGTCAGGGCCTTCGGTCGGGAGTACTGAAAATTCCTGGCAGATGTCGCTCTCTGGTGCCTATGACTCTTGGAGGGACGATAAAAAAACGATTTGAGGAGGCCTGGATCATGTCCCGACCTCCTCAGTTACGTCAACGCACCGGAAAATTCAGGAGACGTTGATCTCCCTGGAACTTTCCCACAATCCGTGGATGTTGCAGTAGGATGTAGCATAGAGGACACCCGGTTTTTTAGTCGACATTTCGGCTGTAACCGCGTGATTTGTGTAAACGGTCCCCGCGTTTGCACCCTCTGTGGATTCACCGTGTGCTGTAAACTCGAAATTTCCCACCTGGACGGCAAATTTCTCGCCTTCAGGCTTGAAAAAGATCTGGATCCACCGGATGTGATGTTCCGTAGTGTTCGGGTGAGCTATTTCCTTTCCAACCGAGACTCTCACCTGGAACATTTCTTCAGCCTTGACTGAGTCAGGACATTCGATTACGGGAATGTGCTTTTCAGATTTCCAGTCGGCACTCTGATAAAGTTCTGCAACCTTTCCCATTCTGTATGCCTCCTTTTTGTGTAATCTGTAAGTATTTTACCTGTAATTGAAGCCTCAGGCAAAGATGAGTTTCCCCATTCAACATCCTGATGCAGATAACGAAACGAAACGAAGGCGGTTTTGGAGGGATTTTACAAGAGGGCGCTTTGGGTTATGCTGAATCAAACCGGTAAGCCTCCCAGAAAGATGAAGGGTGCCGGGTTCAATGAAACACGGAATGGAAAGGGTGAAATACTTTGAAAATCGCCAGATACGTTTTGAAATCAAGCGAAAACGACAAACCTGCATGGGCACGTGTTGAGGGAGGATTCCTGTACCCGATGGAATTTGCCGGTGGCGAAGCCGACGGAGCACCTGTCAGAATAGAAGATGCCAGGCTTCTTGCTCCGGCGGTTCCGACGAAGATAGTTTGCGTCGGCCAGAATTACTTGAAACATATACAGGAAATGGGGCATGACAAGGGACCATTGCCGACTGAGCCTGGACTTTTTCTCAAAGGGCCCAATACTCTCGCAGATCCCGAAAGCGTTATCCCGTATCCTGCTTTTACGAAAGAATTTCACTACGAGGGCGAGCTTGCAATTGTAATAGACAAACGTATGAAGCCAGGATACGAGAATCCCATGGATGGTATTTTAGGTTACACGGCGGCGCTTGATATGACTGCCAGGGACAGGCAGAGGGAAGACCTCCA
>JAHDOX010000158.1 GCA_018434645.1 Synergistales bacterium
GCAGTAACGACCGGTCCCGGATATTTCACTGGAATACGTGTTGGGCTTTCCTATATCACCGGTCTTGCCTACGCGCTTGGCAAAAATGTGGCTTGTGTCCCGACACTTTTAGCCATGGCTTTTCCTTATCTTGCAGAGGGTATTAATGTCGCAGCCGTTTTACGAGCGCGCACAGACAGCCTTTTCGCCGCAATTTACCGGCTTTGTGGCGGTAAAACGGAAACCGTCATGGAGGGCAGGTTAATGACCCCTTCTGAATTTATGTCGCTGTTTAGCGACAAAGACACGAGATCAACCATCTTCGTCGGAAATGATCTGGGTGCTTTTTTCGATCTCGAAAAACTTTCATCAAAGGCGCTTTTTTACAGCACTTCACCTGTCTCGGGCCTGGCAATAGCCGCGATCGCCGCTTCCGGAGAAGTTGAAAGCATACCACCCGGGACCGTTGAAGCAAATTATTACCGGGGCCCGGATATCGGGGTTGCAGGCGCAAGGAAGGGAATCAAACGAAACCGGAAGCGATGACTCTCCGTTTTTTCATTGATTTTTTCGCAAGCTATATTTCAACGACCTTCATAAGTTATATGAAATTTTTTGTTGTTCCTGAAGGGTCGCCCGAAAAAGTTAAATACAGAACATGACCAGGCAAAGGTGAAAGATTGGGCTACCTGTTCCCTGAAAGGAGGAATCCTGCGGTACAGGATTTTATAGAATTTCAAAACGGAGAAATATATTTACGCAGGGAGGGAAAAACTGCATGAAGCTTATCGAGGAGCATCCCATACTCGATTTCAAGCATGGGAAACGGGTAACGTTCTCATTCGACGGACGTCAGCTGGAAGGCTACGAAGGAGAACCAATAGCTGCCGCACTGCACGCCAACGGAGTCAAGGTCTACAGGGAAACGCCCGTAAGAAAACAGCCCAGGGGGTTTTTCTGCGCAATTGGCAAGTGTTCTTCTTGTTTCATGGTAGTAGACGGAGTTCCGAACGTCCGCACTTGCATAACTCCGCTGAAGGAAGGAATGCACGTGGAAACCCAGCGGGGGAAGGGTGTCATTCCAGCCATTACGGATAAGGGGAAGAGGTGAGGACGTTGCGTGAAACAGATGTCATGGTAATAGGAGGAGGCCCCGCAGGATTGAGCGCTGCAGCAGAAGCTGCTTCGTTCGGGTGTGATGTCACGCTGGTTGAAAGCGATCTCGCCCTGGGAGGTCAGCTTATAAAGCAGACTCACAAATTTTTCGGCTCCAAGGATGAACGTGCCGGAACAAGGGGATTCAAAATCTCTGAACTCCTTCTCGAAGAACTCTCAGGTTACGGGAATGTAAAAACCTATACCAACTGTACGGCAACCGGGTATTACCCTGAAGACGGTGTGGTTACCTGTGTCAGGGCAGAGGACGAATATTTCAAGATAAAACCGAAAAAAATAGTCATGGCAACTGGTGCACAGGAAAGGCTCATCCCGTTTCCGAACAACCACTTGCCCGGTGTTTACGGTGCTGGAGCAGTGCAGACTCTGATGAACGTGTACGGCGTAAAGCCGGGTGACAAGGTGCTGATGGTGGGTGCCGGTAACATCGGCCTTATCGTGAGCTATCAGCTTATCCAGGCCGGCGTACAAGTGGCGGGAATCGTCGAAGCCATGGACAAGGTAGGCGGTTATTGGGTCCACGCCGCGAAAGTAAGGCGACTCGGAGTGCCGATCTATTTACGCCACACCATAGTCGAGGCGATTGGAGAACAATATGTTACAGGTGCAGTGATCCAGGAAATTGATGAACGTTTCCAGCCGCAGGGTGAGAGAAAGTCCCTTGACGTGGACATCATATGCATGGCCGTCGGATTGTCTCCCACCTGTGAACTGCTTTGGCAAGCAGGTTGCGAAATGGTATTCGTCCCCGAGCTTTGTGGGTATGTAGCCCAGCGTGACAGGAATATGCGCACCAGCCACAAGGATATCTGGGTTGCGGGAGACGCCGCGGGGATAGAAGAGGCGTCCTCGGCAATGGTCGAAGGGCGCATTGCAGGAGTAAGCACAGCAAGGGCCCTCGGGCGTGGAACTCATGAATAGCATGAAAAGCGCCTTGCCGAGTATCACCGTCGACTTGACGACCTCAGAGGCGGAGAAGTGGGCGAAAAAATCTGCCAGGGCCTTTCCTGCTGCACTGTGGACTGCTGGGAGGTGTAAGTAAGTGACGGACAAACAGAAGCTCTTCAACAGCGGGATCCTGACGGAAGAAAGGCCGGGAGCAGTGAGTCCTCCCCGCGATCTTTGGGAAAACAAGAAAAACGGTCTGGTGATCATCGAGTGTCCCCAGCGTATCCCCTGCAATCCCTGCCATACCAGCTGTCCCACCGGGGCGGTCGTGCCTTTTGATGATATCAACGACCAGCCACAGATCGACTACTCCAAATGCACCGGCTGCGCGCGGTGCGTGGCCGTTTGTCCTGGTCTGGCTTGCTTCGTTGTAGATCTGACGTGGGGAGATGAAAGCAGAGCCCTCATGAAACTTCCCTACGAAATGCTGCCTTCCCCCGAAGAAGGACGTCAGGTAGATTGTCTGAATCGCGAGGGAAACGTTGTAGCAAAAGGCACGATCGTGAGAGTGACGGAACCGATGCACGACAAGACCAAAGTGGTTCAAGTGGAAGTTCCAAAAGATCTTGTAATGGACATCCGGGCGATCAAGGTGGTGTAAAGCCGATGCCGCATAAAAGTAAACAGGATGAAATCATAATCTGCCGTTGCGAGGAAGTGACTCTTGGTGAGATTCGTGAATGGATCGAAAAGGGATACGATACCTTTGACGAACTCAAGCGAGTCTTGCGTGTGGGAATGGGTCCATGTCAGGGGAGGGGATGCAGGGATCTTGTATTAAGAGAAATTTCCAGAATATCCGGAATGAAAATTTCCGAAATTCCGCCTGGCCGTTTCCGTCCGCCGTCAAAACCAGTGAAGCTGGGCGTCCTCGCAAAAGGGGGAGACGATGAATGACCCTGCCTAAAACTGCGAATGCCGTCATTATCGGCGGCGGAATCCAGGGATGCTCCATAGCCTACAACCTTGCAAAATTCGGCCTCAGGGATGTAGTTGTCCTGGAAAAGGGCACCGTTTGTTCCGGCTCGACGGGCAGATGTGGAGCGGGCATCAGGGCCCAGTGGGGCACTGAAATGAACTGCCGCTTCGGCCTCGCCTGTGTCGAGAAA
>JAHDOX010000138.1 GCA_018434645.1 Synergistales bacterium
AAATCTTTCAGGCCCGGTTTCGTCCGGCCACTTTCCACCCGCAGGGTGAGAGCTCTCGTTCCCGGCTACCCTTGATATAACCGGTTTCCTGCATAATACTTTCGGTTAACCTGCGGATTGAGGAACGGTGAAACGCAGGCAGGAGGCAAAACATGGAAAAATATGAGCACAGGCAGACCGGATGGAGCCTCAGGATCCTACTGGGAGTAACCTTCCTGTTTATCGTTTACAGTGGTTGGAGCTCGGCTCCGGAAGGAACGGCACCCTACGGCATTCTCGTCGTAGCCGGAACACTGTTCGGGGTGATCATGCTGCTTTTTACCTCCATGACGGTTCGCGTAACAGAAGACGTCCTTGAAGTTGTCATGGGGCCAGGTCTTATCCGCAAACGCATCCGCTTTGATCAAATTGAAGGCCTTTCCGTCAAGCCCATTCCCTGGTACTCCACAGGACTGAAAAAAATTGCCGGGGGTTGGCTTTATTGCGTAGGGCCTTCGAAGGGGCTGGAGATTTTTCTCGAGGACGGTGGTCACTACATTGTAGCCACGGACGATCTCGAGGGACTTCAGGAGGTTCTTTCTTTTGGCCCGGAGCGGTATCGAAACAGGGAAACAAACTGACTTTCAGGAAGCCGTCGTTCCAGTGGAAAAGACGCCGCCAGCCGTCGCAGCTGCTTCCAGGGCGCTGCCTGTCAACCTCAGGACCACGACGTCTTCCACGATTTTTGCGCCAAGCTTGTCGTAGAATTCAAGAGCGTCCGTGTTCCAGTCGAGACACCACCACTCGAAACGACCGCACCCCTGTTCGACGGCGAGTGCCGCCAGGTGGGAAAGCAGAGCCTTGCCGATTCCCCGGCCACGCCACTCGGGCTTGACGTACAGGTCGTCGAGATGAAGACCGCGCTTTCCGAGCAAGGTGGAAAAGGTCGTGTAAAAGACGGCAAATCCAACGGGTGCGTCCTCCCGACATGCGAGGATGACATCGGCAGCGGGGTCTTTCCCGAAAAGCTCCCTGCGGAGCCCTTCTTCGGTGGCGACGACGTCCAGTTTTTCGTATTCGGCAAGTTCCCTGATGAAGGCAAGAATGGCAGGGATGTCCTTTTCTCCCGCGGGGCGAATCGTAAAATTCTGGTCCGCTTCATGTGGTGACATAAAAGGTCAGCTCCTTCCCGGATGAGGTTTCATTTGATGTCCTCTTGGACTATGATACCTGCGAACGGCTTTAAGAGAACAACATCAGGCATTACCAAAAATCTTACCTCATCGCCGGGGGGATATTCTGCAATGTCAGGCGAACACCAGCACCACCGTCATCATGTGACAGAAGAAAAGCGGATAGGCACCGCTTTCCTTCTCAACCTCGGTTTTGCCCTTGTTGAACTGGTCGGCGGATTCTTTGTCGGAAGCGTAGCGATTCTCTCTGATGCGGTCCACGATCTTGGAGACAGCGTCAGTCTGGGTCTTGCCTGGTTTTTGCAGAAAATTTCCCGTAAGGGGCGCGACAGCCGGTTTACCTACGGGTACAGACGGTTTTCATTGCTTTCGGCACTGGTGAATGCCATCGTCCTGGTGTCAGGATCGGTCCTGGTGCTTACGAAAGCCATACCGAAACTTTTTTCCCCTGATGCACCCAATGTACCCGGGATGTTTGTTTTGGCCCTCCTGGGAGTTTCAGTCAATGCCTTCGCCGCATTCAGACTCTGGAAAGGGAGTTCCATGAACGCGAGAATCGCCGCATGGCATTTGCTTGAAGACGTCCTCGGCTGGACGGCCGTTCTTGTTGTCAGCATCGTGCTTGCATTCCGTCCTTGGTATATCCTGGATCCGCTCCTTTCCGTGGCCGTTTCCGTGTTCATCCTCTGGAATGTAATAAAGAATCTCCGTTCCGTACTTGAAATTTTCCTTCAAGGAACTCCCGAAGATGTCACACTGAAAGATGTCGAGAGGACCCTTACT
Source organism: Synergistales bacterium (assembly GCA_018434645.1). GTDB lineage: Bacteria > Synergistota > Synergistia > Synergistales > Thermovirgaceae > UBA1876. Next base: position 1,956 of record JAHDOX010000138.1, read on the forward strand.
GATATCCCCAACGTCCTTTCTGTTCATGATCTGCATGTCTGGTCGCTCGACGGAGAACGGACGGTTCTCACTGCGCACCTGGTTGTTCCCCGCGATTCATCCCGTGAGGACGTGAGCGCCGTGAAAAGCGCAGCCAGAAGGGCACTCTCCAGCAAAGGCATCGACCATGCCACCTTGGAAATGGAACGCCGGGGGGATCCGTGCGAGATGGGAAACAACCTGGATTGCATGGAAAACTGACAAACTGTGTTATCGTTGTATGTACAATATCCTGTTCCCGATGGATCAGGATGAGATCATCCCCATTTTCAGGAGGAATTCCTTATGACGGATCACAAATACGATGAAAACGATGGCGTCCTGCAAGTTGACAGGATGTACAATCTGCATTCCTGGGCCCGCCAGAAAGGCCTTCAGCCAATTCACGTTACCAGAGCAGAAGGCGTATATTTCTGGGATGCTTCGGGGAAGCGCTATTATGATATGTCATCACAGCTCGTCAATGTCAACGTCGGACACGGGAACAAGAAGATCGCTGAAGCCATAAAGCGACAGGTGGACAAACTTCCCTACTTGTCACCTCCCTTTGCTCTCAATGTAAGAGCTGAAGCGGCAAGAAAGATAGTCGAGGTCGCGCCGGAAGGTATGGCCAAGGTCTTTTTCACCAACGCAGGTGCGGAGTCGAACGAAAACGCTATCAAGATGGCGAGAATGGTCACCGGAAGAAACAAGATATTTTCCAGGTACCGCTCATACCATGGTGCCAGTTATGGTGCTGCGAACCTTACCGGAGAACCGAGGCGCTTTCCCTGCGAGCCGGGCATACCGGGTTTCGTGAAATTTTTCGACCCGTACCTATATCGTTCCCCCGTTCCATTTGGAAGCGAAACAGAAGCCATGTCTTATTACATAAGTCAGCTACGTGAACAACTTGAATACGAGGGGCCCGAAAACGTAGCGGCTGTCTTCCTTGAAACGGTGACGGGCAGCAACGGGGTAATTATACCGCCCGAAGGGTATTTGCAGGGTGTCCGCGACCTCTGTGACGAGTTCGGTATCCTGATGGTCTGTGACGAAGTCATGTGCGGATGGGGTCGCACGGGCCGGTGGTTTGCGGTCGACCACTGGGGGGTAAAGCCCGACATGATAACCTTCGCGAAGGGAGTGACCTGCGGGTATGTCCCGCTCGGAGGGGTCATAGTGAACGAAAAGGTCGCCCGGTATTTCGACGATCATCCCCTGATGTGCGGCCTCACCTACAGCGGTCACCCCGTCGGGTGTGCAGCGGCCATTGCCACCATAGACGTGTACAAAGAAGAAGGCCTGATAGAAAAAGCAGCTGAAACGGGGGTCTTCTTCAAGAAACAGCTGGAAAAGCTCCTTGAGGCCCATTCTTGTGTGGGCGACGTCAGGGCCATAGGGCTTTTCGGAGCGGTAGAACTTGTCAGGGACAAAAAGACGAGAGAACCTCTCGTTCCTTACGGGAAGGATCCGCAAGGAATTATGCCCGGCATTTTGGGGATGCTCAAGGAACGTGGTTTCTGGAACTACAGTCACGAGAACATACTCATTGTGGCTCCGCCGCTGGTCATAAGCGAGGGGGAGATCTCCGAAGCCCTGGAGATTCTCGACGAAGTTCTATACAGGGTAGACGAAGAGATTTAAAGCTGTATTACAAAACTGCCAAAGACGCAAGGCCTTTTTTGTCAGGAAGTAACAGTTTCGATACCCCTCCCTGAAGGTAGAATTGGTTTTGTAACGTTCTTCTCAGCTCATATAGAACAAATTCGGGGAAGGTGATCCGAAAATGAAAGCTTTGGAAGGTATCAGGGTACTCGATTTTACCCGCGTTCTCGCGGGACCTTTCTGCACCATGATGCTGGCTGACCTGGGAGCCGAAGTGATCAAGGTGGAACGTCCAGGTGCAGGTGACGATTCGCGCCATTTCGGTCCTTTCGTGGGAGAGGAAAGCGCCTATTTCATGAGCATCAACCGCAACAAGAAAAGCATAACCCTCAACCTCAAGGACCCGGCTGCGGTAGAAATAGTAAAGCGAATGATTCCGAAAATGGATGTGGTGGTGGAGAATTTCAGACCCGGCGTAATGGAAAAACTCGGGCTCGGATACGAAGTACTCAAGGAACTCAACCCGGGCCTTGTATATGCTTCCTCGAGTGGTTTCGGCCACACGGGCCCTTATTCGCAGCTGCCTGCCTACGACCTGATTCTTCAGGGCATGGGCGGAATAATGAGCATAACGGGGCCGGATTCGGAACATCCGACCAAGGTTGGAAGCTCTATCGCCGACATTTTTGCTGGCACGTTCTGTGCCATCGGCATCCTGGCGGCTTTGCGCCACAGGGACAGGACCGGTGAAGGGCAGGAAGTGGATGTTTCAATGCTGGACAGCCAGGTTGCGATTCTGGAGAACGCTGTCTCGCGATATTTTGTTACAGGCAAACCTCCTGTTCCGATCGGCAACCGTCATCCGTCAATCGCTCCCTTTGCGACGTTTCACACCACCGACGGGTTCATCAATATAGCCGTCGGCAACGACGCCATCTGGAAGAGGTTCTGTGAACTTGTGGGAAGGCCCGAGCTGGTGGAAGACTCCCGTTTTTCCACCAACGGTGCCAGGAATGATAATTGGCAAGCACTTGAACCGATTCTTCAGGAGATCATGTCTAAAGACAGCACCGAAGGCTGGATCGAGCGTCTCAGAAAAGCGGCGGTTCCATGTGGGCCAATAAACAATATAGAGCAGGTCGTCAATGACCCTCAGGTACGCCACCGGCAGATGATCGTCGAAGTGGAGCACCCCGTGGCAGGAAAGGTAAAGATGCCGGGATGCCCGTTGAAACTGAGCGCAACGCCCGCCGAGGAGTTTTCTCCAGCACCTGTTCTTGGAGCAGATCTGGAGTCCGTCCTCTCGGAATACGCCGGGTTGTCTGCTGAAGAGATCGAGGACCTGAAAAAAAGAGGGGTAGCATAGATTTACCGCAGCATTTTTTAGGCGGCTCCGACCTCCTTGTGAGAGGCGGAGCCGCTTTTTCCTTTTACCTGGAGGCCAGTTTTTTAAGGATAACCATGTAATCGTCGATCGTCAGGATTCGCGGATTGCTTGCATTGCTAAGGTTTTCGAACGATTTGACGGCAATCTCGCGGAACCGGGATTCGGGGATTTCGAAGGACGAAAAGGGAGGAATTCCCACGTCTTTCGAAAGTTTTTTCACCGCTTCCACCGCCGCAGCGGCGCCTTCTTCAGCCGACGCAAATTCAAGGCCCATGGCTGCGGCCAGGCGGGCATATTTGGGGATACAGTAATCCTTGCTGTAGTCCATTATCTCGGGCAGGCAGACTGCGTTGCAAACTCCGTGGGGTTTGTCGTACATGCCCCCCAGGGCTTCGGCAATACAGTGCACGGCAGCCACGTCGGAATGACTGAAAGAGATAGCCGCAAGGATGCTTGCCGTCAGCATACCTGCCCTGCCTTCGATATCGTCTCCTTTAGCCACCGCGCGACGAAGGTATTTAAAAATCAGCTCCACCGCGTAAAGCCCGACGGCGTTTGCTATCGGTTCGGAGCAGTTGGCGGTATAGCCCTCTATTGCGTGGGTGAGTGCGTCCATACCCGTCGCGGCGGTCAGGTTTTTGGGCATGGAGACGGTGAGCTCAGGGTCGCATATGGCTACTTTCGCGGCTATCCTGGTGCTGCGGACAGAGAATTTGGTTTTCCTTTCCGTGTCGGTGATGACGGAGCTGAAGGTGACCTCCGAACCGCTTCCGGCCGTAGTGGGGATGGTTATAATCGGAAGAGGCGTACCGGAGACCTTCCCGGCGCCCTGAAAGTCCTGGATCCTTCCACCGTGAGTGGCGATGATGCTTATCCCCTTCGCGCAATCGATGGAGCTTCCGCCGCCGATGGCTATAAGACAGTCGCTTTGCAGACTTCGGGCCATTTCAGCTCCACGGTGGACGTTTTCGTCCCTGGGATTTGGTTCGACTCCGTCGAAAAGGTCATAACGTATGCCGGCCTCATCAAGAATAACGGTGATATTTTCAAGCAGGCCCGAAGCCACGATCCCCTTGTCGGTGACGATCATCGGTTTTTTCGCGCCAAGAATCGCAAGCTCTTTCGGAAGCCTTGAGGCGCACCCAACTCCATATTCGATCCGTGTCGGCAGCTCGAAACTGAACGTTTTCAGAATATCCATGAAAAACCTTCTCCTTTCGTCTTGTCCTTTCTTTGGAAGTACCTTCATCCAGTCAGCTTCTTTTTTTCAACGGTCAACTTTCAAGTCGACGAGGCGCTGTTATGGAAAACGTTACCAGTATGGCACATAATTTACGGAAATATGGCACTCCAGGCGGTATTATAAGGCCCGGAGAAAAAGCGCGACATGAAGTCTCCAAAACTGCGTTACATTTCAGGCTTGTAAAACTGGTGGAAGTTATTATGGGAAACAGGTTCTTTCTTGCCTATTTTGTTTCCTGTATCATTTGGTTTTAAAGGCCCCTGGCGAAGCAAAAAGGCCCTAATAATCTCTCTTTTTGTGCGAAACGTTGATAATCGAAAGCCTTTGGAGATGATTTTCAGTCTCCCCGAAGGTGCAGCGACTTAAGGGTACGCTGCCCGAAAGGCAGACACGAGATAGCAGCTGCCTCGACTCGATAGAGCTTATCCCGGAAGAACATCCTTAAAAAGGAGGAATACCTGTTGAATCTGGATCTTTTGCGTCTAATCAACAAGGAACTCGAAGATGGCAAATCCGGTGTCTTGTGCACCGTCGTGCGTGCGGGCGGGTCAACACCTCGCGACCTGGGTGCCTGCATGTGGGTAAGATGTGACGGTTCGACCGAAGGGACTGTCGGAGGCGGCCCGACGGAAAAAATCGTAACCGAAAAGGCTCTTGAAATGATAAAAGAAGGCGGCCAGGAACCAGTCTTGCATGAAGCCATTCTCAGGGAAAAAGAAAGCGAGGGCCAATCCGTTTGCGGCGGGGAAGCCACTATTCTGCTGGAACCTTTGGGTTTTGAATCCGAGATAGTGATATTCGGAGCCGGTCACGTCGGCAGGGCTCTGGCGCGCCTGGCCGCGGCGACGGGTTACAGGACGGTCGTGTGGGATGACCGCGAAGAGTACGCAAACCCGGAAAGAATTCCATGGGGCAGGATCATTGCCTGTCCCCTGCAAAAGGCTTTCGACGAAGGGCTCATATCCCTTGACCGGCGTTCCTACGTAGTAGTCGTGACCCGCGGCCATGTCCTCGACGAGGAAGTGGTACGCAAGATGGAAGGTCACCTCGTAGCCTATCTCGGCGTCATAGGGTCGCGGAAAAAGATCGCCTCCCTCAGAGGGAGACTTATTGAAAGCGGTGTAAAAGAGGAGTTCCTGGACGGAATTTACCAGCCCATAGGCTTGCCCATCGGCGCAGAGACTCCCGAGGAGATAGCAGTGTCTGTTCTTGCGGAAATAATAGCAGTGCGACGCGGGGCGGAAATCCATACCCTTCGTGCCGCCTATAGCGAAGAAATCGTACAAGGGAGGAAACAATCGTGAAGATCAGAAGCATTCCTATAGAAGAAGCAGCAGGCCTGGCCCTGGCCCACGACCTGACCCAGATAGATACACAAAACAACACCAAGGGGGCACGGTTTCGGAGGGGGCAGATCATCACCGAGGAAGACCTTCCGGTTTTAAGGCGCATGGGGCGCCGGAATCTGGATATTTTGGAGCTGGAAGAAGACGAGATCCACGAAGACGATGCGGCCATTCGTCTCGCTGAGGCGTTTTTGGGAGAGGGAATCGAGATGGACGGTCCGGAAGAGGGGCGTTGCCGCCTGGTGGCCACGACTTTGGGTATAGTACGTTTCGACCCGGAAATGGTGAAGCAGATAAACAGCGACAGGACCTGGTCCCTGGCGGTTTGTCCCGAAAACAGCGTAGTGGCTCCCGGTGAAGTTGTGGCGGCATTTCGGATCCTGCCTCTCGCGCTGAAAGTCGAAGACATGGAAAAGGCCTTGAAGAAGGCTAAACCTTTCAGCATCGTGTCTTTTCGAAACCTGAAAGTCGGCCTTGTTACGACCGGAAGCGAGATAAAAGAAGGCCTGGTGAAAGACGTTTTCCGCGAAAAACTTCAGAAGAAACTGGAAGAACTTGGCGGGACCTTCGTTGGGCAAAAAATCTGTGGCGACGAGAAGGACGAAATTGCCGAAGCCATTAAAGATTTCCTTCAAGCCGGAACGGACATGGTTATATGCACCGGCGGCATGAGCGTGGACCTGGAGGACCGCACTCCCGCGGCGATAGGGGAAGTTGCCGATGAAGTTCTGTTCCGGGGTGTGCCGATGATCCCGGGTTCGAACCTGATGCTTGCGAGAAAGGGCCGGTCGTGGTTAATCGGAGCACCTGCGTGCGTGGTCCACAGTGAAAGGACGTCATTGGACAGGCTGCTTCTGGTGCTTTTCGCCGACCTTGAAGACGAACTCGACGTCGCGGGCTGGGGGGTTGACGGGTTGTGCTCCAATTGCAGGGCATGCATTTTCCCCAAGTGTCACTTCGCTAGGTTTCAGGCGTCGGAGGATTACAGCAAGAGGCGTTCGGTTCAAGGACGTGTTTAGATTCACCTTTCCAAAAAATTGACTTCCGGCGGTGTTTGCTGAGGCACCTTTGGCAAATGCAGGGGGTTCTTTCCCGCTTGTTGCGGTCTCCGCTCGCAGTCTCGCACAAGAAGTGGAGGCCGCCTTTTTATAAAGTGCCGGAAGCCTGGTGAACTCCGGCACGGAAAAACCGGTGAACTACACGGAATCACGCGTTGTCCTTTGAAACAACCTTTCTGTGCGACGGGGTTGCTGCCTTTTTAGATAAACAATCAAGTGACAAATTGATCGCAGGTTGTAGGGCATTTCTTAATATTGACAAATTTCTGACAAAATGTAGCTTTGTTTTATAATGCGTTTCTTGTATACTTATATCGCTTTTACGCGATGAATAATCGCGTAAGTGTAGGGTAATAAAGTGGAAAGATATCATTTTCTGGGAGGTGCAGTGTATGAGGAAGCTGAAGGTTCTTTTGCTGGCGGGTTTTGTGGCAGCGTTTCTGCTTGGGGTGGGCAATGCCGAGGCAATCGATTACAAGGACTTCAAATTAGCCGCCATATTCCAGACGGCCATAGAGGAGCCTTGGGACGGAGCTGTCCACCAGGCAT
>JAHDOX010000139.1 GCA_018434645.1 Synergistales bacterium
CCAAATCTCGCCGTAAAGACAGATTCATCAGCAAACGGGATGAAAATCTCAACAAGCGTAACCCTAGAATCCGGTGATGAAGTCCCCTATGCAAAAATAAACGCGTCATGCCACTGCGCCGAGGGTGGGCGGCTCGTAGTTTCTCTCAGACCCTACAACCCCGAAGGTGTTCAGTTCATCGAAAAAATTTTCTGCGATGAGGATTCCAGACGGTTAATCGTTAACGGCAAGACGCCCGTTGAATTCGACAGAATACCTGAGAAGACTATCTTCTCGGATTATGACTCCGGTGACGTGGTCAATCAATTGGGAAATTCTGACAGCAAGGGTGTGACATGCAATGTAGGAATGGCTACAGCTGCTGCGCTCTTTCCTTTTCAAAAAGGGGACAAGGGTTCTCTTAAGATCCAGGTCCCGCTAAAAGAGGATCTTCCGAAAAAGATTTTTACCCGTACCACGGCAGCGTACCGTACACCACGGGAATCCTGGAAGGACGTACTGTCTGAAGCGGCATCTTTAAACGTGCCGGACGAAAAATTGAGGTTCCTTTACGATTCTGCCCTCAGGACCCTGGTTATCCTGTCAGCCGATGACATCATACCGGGTACTTACACTTATCGCCGCTTCTGGTTTCGTGATGCCTGCCTTATGTTGAACGCCCTCATGACAACAGGACTGACGAAACGGGCACGCAGGATATTGGATACCTTCCCTCCCAGGCAAAAGAGCAACGGGTATTTCCAGTCCCAAGAAGGTGAGTGGGACTCAAACGGCCAGGTTTTATGGATATTCGACAGATACCATAGACTTACAGGTGAAGCCCCGGGCAGGGAATGGATAAACGCAATTCGCAAGGGTGCCGACTGGATAACAAAAAAGCGGGTCAGGGGAAAGGACGCCGATCAGCACTGGGGGCTTCTACCACCCGGCTTCAGCGCCGAGCACCTCGGACCTAACGACTATTACTATTGGGACGATTTTTGGGGCCTGGCCGGGTTGCGAGCGGCTTCGCGTCTTATGAACCTTATCGGCGAAGATGAATTAAGCCTGAAATACAATAAAGAGGCCGAAGATTTCGAGGAAGCCATCACTCGAAGTATCGAAAACATACCCGAAAACCGTTCGCAAGGAGGAATTCCGGCTTCACCTTACCGCCGAATCGACTCGGGAGCTGTGGGGTCGCTTGTGGCGGATTATCCGTTGCAGATAACACGTCCCGGCGATAGACGAATCATCAAGACGACGGAACTCATGATCGAAAAATTCTTCCACAATGGAGGTTTTTTCCAGGACATTATCCATTCAGGAATAAACGCATATCTAACTCTCGACATCGCGGAAACCCTCCTGCGGAAAGGTGATGACCGCTACAGGGAACTGCTCCGTAACGTGGCTGATCTGGCTTCGTCTACAGGACAATGGCCTGAGGCCATTCATCCCATAACTTTGGGAGGCTGCATGGGGGATGGCCAGCACGGCTGGGCGGCTGCAGAGTGGGTGCTGTTGATTCGCAACCTTTTCGTCAGGGAAGAAGGAAATAGTCTGGTGCTGGGCTCAGGGATACTGCCCGATTGGACTAATACAGATGAACCGGTTTTCTTCGGACCGACCCAAACGCATGCCGGCCCGGTGGCTGTCCGCTTATTCAAGGAAAAAGGAAAAGCCCGGTTTGAAATCGACGCGGAATTTTCAAAGGCGCGGAAACCGCCCGAATCCATAATTATTCATGTACCGGGCTTCAAAAAGATAGAAATGGCGTATACTTGCCAAAAGATTTTCACCCTGGAGGAGAATGAAACATGAACATCTGCATGTTTACCAATACATATCTTCCACATGTAGGCGGAGTGGCCCGTTCGGTGTCCTCTTTTGCCGAAGACCTTCAAAAGCTCGGGCATAACATCATGATAGTGGCCCCCACCTTCCCCACGGATGAGGCTCACCTCGAGGATCATAACGTACTCAGGGTGCCTGCCGTACAGAATTTCAACGGAAGCGACTTTTCGGTCCGGATTCCGATCCCCCTTTTTATCGACAAGAAAATCGACGAATTCGAGCCCCACGTAATTCACAGCCACCACCCTTTTCTTCTGGGCGACGCGGCTTTTCGTGCAGCCTGGCGTCGGGACCTGCCGCTGGTTTTTACACACCACACACTGTACGAACAATACACTCACTACGTTTTTCCCGAATCCAAGGTCATGAAGCGTCTTGCCATCGAGATCGCCACGGTATACGCGAACCTTTGCACCAGAGTTATCGCCCCAAGCGAGAGCATTGCCCGGTTGATCAGGGAACGCGGTGTAAAAAAACCCATAGAAATCATTCCAACAGGTGTGGATGTCGATTTTTTCCGGTCTGGCGACGGCATTTCTTTCAGGAATAGTCAAGGCATCCCGGAGGACGCCTTTGTCATAGGACATCTTGGAAGGCTGGCTCCTGAAAAAAACCTTCAATACCTTGCGGAAGCGGTCATAAAGGCCTTTGAGGAACTCCCTGAAAACACCTTTTTTCTCGTTGTCGGCTCTGGTCCCAGTGAAAAGACCATCACCGATATGTTCAAAGACGCCAGCCTGGGAAAACGCCTCGTCATGGCCGGAAAAAGGAAAGGACGAGAGCTTGCCGATGCATACAAGGCCATGGATCTTTTCGTTTTCTCTTCCAAATCAGAAACTCAAGGCCTGGTCCTTACGGAAGCAATGGCTGCAGAGATCCCTGTGATAGCCCTCGATGCTTCCGGAACGCGGGACATACTGGAGGACGGGAAAAACGGCAGGCTTTTGCCTGAAAACGCGGATACGGAACAGTTCGCCGGGGCTATAGTCGATTTCTTCCAAAACCCGCATACCGGCGCAACCTGGCGTAAGGCGGCATTTGAAACAGCCTTGAAATTTTCGCGAGACGCTACGGCAAAAAAACTGATACGCCTGTACCAATCGCTGCCTGCAAATGTCACCAGGGAAGGCACAGGCCCCGAAGGCACTTTCCCGGTATGGGATGATCTGCTTAAGACTGTGAAGGCGGAATGGACTCTTTTGACGGAAAAGGGTGACGCACTCCTGAAATCGGTCCTGCAGGAATTCAACCAACAATAACGACTTTATAAAACAGATTGGAAATTCAGGGGTACCGCGGTGAATAAAAAAGGTTCAGCTTTCTCTTCCTTGCTTTTCCCGGCATACCATATGCGGGCAAAAACTACATCCTGCCTTTGGCCGGCGTGCCTTTCCGATATTCCGTCATCATGAATACCATCGTTCAGGGCGCTATCGGACTTCCTTTCATCATCCTCGGAAAATCCGCTGCGAACGTTAACCTGACCATCTTCAACGCCACCCTGGCGATAATGGTCGCCGGGTACGTACTTCGCTGCTGGCTTAAAGACAGATTCGGGAACTGACCCGCTGCAAGGCTACCTTCCAAATGCATCCTACAACTACCCCGCAAAGATAATTGATCTGTAAGACAATTCCGCCAGCGGGAACGAAAACTGTGGGCATTCCACTAATTGATGAAAGATTGAGACCTCAGCGACTATCAGGATCTAAAACCGGTACTGTCAAGCTTCCCTGGGGCATGACTATGAACTTGAGATCGCTCCCATTTTCCTCCTCGATTTTCCGTATCGCATCTTCAATGGAAGGAACTTTAACAGCAAAAAGTTTCTTCACCATTTCCTCGTCCAGTGAGGTCACCAGATAGATGGTCTTTTCCGCGGCTACTTTGGCGATGCCGAATGCCTTGTGCCCGCCCATCATGAAATCCGTTTTTATACGTTCCACGATATCATCCGGGCACCTGGCGGCATTCATCCATTCCTCGAAGACCGCTTCACCGTAACCCATCGGGCACTCTGCCGCCACTATGATGGCTCCGCCTTTTTTCGTTGCCTTGTCCGCATGATCCAGTGCCTTTTGCATCTGGTACACGTTTATGTCCCTCGGATGGCCGCAGGCACTTGCTATAGCCACATCGGCGAGGCCCTTGATGGGAACTTCGTAAATCCCTGAAGCCACGGAAACGGCTTCTTTCCAGGCATCTACGACGTCTCCCGCGACGACCTTGACCACTTCCTTGTTCTCATTGACCACAACGTTGAGGATAAAGTCCAGCCCAACCATCCTTGCGGCCTCGATCATCTCCAGGTTAACAGGATTGTGATCCAGATCCGGAAGATCATCCATCAGTTCGACCATACGGGAGTGGTTTCTTTCCACCGTCTTTTTCCACGCCACTCCAGGTAGGATCGACTTCCTGCCCCCCGAGTAGCCGGCGAAGTAATGGGGCATCACCACGCCAAGTGCGACCACGAAATCAGCTTCGTATACAAGCCTGTTTATGCGAAGCTCCGAGCCTGTCGAAAGATTACCCACCGAAACCAGGGAATCCAGATCGTCGGAGACGTGGGAAACCACCCGGAACCTGTTAACTATTTCTTCTCCGTAGACCTGAAGGTTCTGTTCTTCGGTGTGGGGATCGTGTATCCCGGTGGCTACAACGAAAGTCACCTGGTCATCGGTAATCCCGGCCTTTTCAAATCTGTCCAGAAGGGGAGGAAGAAGCAGGTCATAGGGTGTCGGGCGGGTAATGTCGTTGACAATAACTACGACGTTCCCCGGCTTTTTCTTTTGAAGCATTTCAAGCAGAGATTCCGTACCGATGGGATTCTCAAGCATGACTTCCACGTCTTTTTTTGTGCAAACCTTTCCGCTTGCTTCCGGCGGTACCACGACCTGAAGGATCTTCGAATCATCGAGTTCGAAACTTACCGCGCTCTTTCCATAACTCAGATCAAATTTCATCATAGACAACTCCCTCGTGTTTTCGCTTCAATCAGAGTTTACATCCATGCTCCCGTAGGAATGCGCCTTTTATCCGAAAGCTTTCACTCCCTTTTCCCTGAACAAGCTGAAGATTCCTCCCGCTTCGATAATCGACAGCACATGTTCAGTAAGCGGTTGGAAGAAAACGGTTTGGCCGTTTGCCGTGAAATTCCCCTTTACTATGTCCAGTATCCCCTTGTCACCGGTATTGATGTTGAGAGTGTCAAGATTCGGCACCTCAACCACAACAAGCCCCTGGTTTATGGCATTACGAAAAAAGATCCTTGCGAAAGACCTGGCGATTACGGCTCCCACGCCCGCGTTTTTGAGGGTTATGACGGCATGTTCCCTGCTCGAACCACAACCGAAGTTAGTGCCCGCCACGATGATATCGCCGGGTTTCACTGTTGAAGCAAAAGACGGGTCGGCGCCTTCCATAGCATGGGTGGCTATCTCGTCATGATCCGTCAGATCCAGGTACCTTCCGGGATATATCTGATCTGTATCGATGTTGTTCCCGAAAACGAAGATGTTGCCCTTTATGATGTCCACAGTCTTTCCCTCCTCACAGAGAATCGGCACCGCAAAGACGGCCTTTCAGCGCTGTTGCCGCTGCCGTTGCGGGAGAAGCTATGTACACTTGCGCTTCGGTGCTGCCCATCCTGCCCGGGAAGTTCCTGCTTGATGTGGAAACACACTTTTCCCCTGACGCGAGTATCCCCTCGTGCGCTCCTAAACAGGGGCCGCATCCCGGCGTAGACAGAACAACCCCGGCATCTACAAGAGTTTCGATATACCCTGCTTTCATGGCATCTTGAAAGACGAGCCGGGAAGCTGGTATTACCACGAACCTGGTCCCGGCTGCGACCTTTTTGCCTTCGAGGATTTCGGCCGCTACCCGGATATCGTTGAGGCGGCCACCGGTACAGGTCCCTAAAAAGACCTGGTCGATCCGAATTTCCTCGTCCGGAATGGACGCAACGTTGTCGACACTTCCAGGCAATGCCACGCGAGGCGTGATTTCTGAAACGTCGTATTCCACGATCGACTCGTACTCGTAATCTTCGTCGGTAACAGGCACCTCGCCTTTTTCCCACCCGTACCTTGCGAGATATTCGTAAGTGACCCCATCAGGAGCGATGTAGGCCGTTTTGGCTCCCATCTCGACAGCCATATTGCAAAGAACCATCCGCTCTTCCTGCGGCATCTTTCTTACTGCGTCCCCCGCAAACTCGACAGCCTTGTATATAGCCGCGTCCTGCTTGAGATGGCCAATGACATGCAGGATCAGGTCCTTGGCCATCACACCGTCGCGGAGGTCGCCCTCTAAAACGACCTTCATTACACGCGGGACCTTGAACCAAAGCTTCCCGGTTATAAGGATTACCGCCATATCCGTAACTCCTACGCCGGTTCCAAAAGCACCTAACGCTCCCATAGTGGTCGTGTGGGAGTCGGTTTCAACAACTATCTTTCCGGGACCGACCATCCCACTTTCGGCCAGAACCTGATGACAAACGCCTTCGCCTATATCGAACAGGTGTCTGATGCCCATTTTCGAGCAAAACTCCCGCATGCTCTTATGGTTACAGGCGGCTTTTATGGTCGGCGCAGGCGAATAATGGTCGAATACAAAGGTTGTTTTGTCCGGATTCGCGACCTCGGTCCCGCCGAGTTCATAAAAAGATTTAACTACCTGCAGGTAGAGGTCGTTGACTTCGACCACATCCACCTTGGCAATGACGATCTCACCCGCTGTTACCTTTTTTCTCCCGGACGCGCGAGCCAATATCTTTTCCAGGGCGTGCATGAGGCAATCTCTCCTTACTTGATTTGGTTGAATCAGGTATATCGGTGAATTTTAACCTTGTATCTCGAGACGTTGCAATATAATGAAAAAACGGTTCCTGAAATGCCACCCTAAATGTGCATAACCTCAAGTGAAAAGCTTCTCGTCTTTTGGAGTTTATCAGGCGGAACTTGCGGAAACAGATCACCTAAGACGCTTGTGCAAATAGCCCTGCAAGAGTTCCTGGTTTTGAGTCAAAAATATTGACACTCAAAATTCGACTAGCTATATGTTATCCTGTTGGTAAGCAAAATAAACGCACAGGAGGTGTCAGGTAAGATGTTTAAGGTACAAAAAATTTTCCTTGTCCTTCTGACTTTCCTTCTTTTACTTACTGTCGGAAATGGGGTAAATGCTGCAGGTGGAAATTCCCTCTTGTATTTCGATCCTGAAGGGAACAAAGCAGACGTGGTATATATCAACGGAAACATTTACACGGTAGACAAAGATTTCAGCAAGGCAACGGCAATGGCGATCAAGGGTGACAGGTTTATTTATGTGGGCGACGACAAAGAAGCCAGGAAATATGTCGGCAAAGACACAAAATTAATCGACCTGAAAGGACAAACGGTCCTCCCGGGTTTGATCGATTCGCACCTTCACTATCTGGACCTGGGCACTCGCTTGCTACAAATAGACGCTTTTTGGAAACCCAAAGAGGAAATTCTGAAAGCCGTCGGTGAAAAATACAAGAAGATCGAACCAGGCGAATGGATCCTGGGCCGCGGATGGAACCAGGAAGTTTGGGATCCACCTGTTTTTCCGACAAAAGAGGATCTGGACGCTGTCTCTCCCGATGTACCGGTAGTCCTGACGCGCGTTTGCGGACATGCTACATGGGTTAATTCAAAAGCGCTTGAAATCGCCGGAATCGACAAAAACACCCCTGATCCAGTAGGAGGAGAAATTCTCCGGGACGAAAAAGGGGAACCAACGGGAATCCTCACGGACCAGGCACAACAGCTGGTTTCGACCAAAGTTCCGGATTTCACCGAAAAACAACTTGAAGAAGCACTCTTGTTGGCTCAAGAGGAACTTTTCTCACAGGGAATAACATCTGCTCATGATGCCGGCTCAAACGAAGAAGACATACAAAGGTTGAAAAAACTATACCAGGAAGGGGACCTCAAGGTCCGCCTGTATGTTATGGCAAGAGTGACCGGAAGGCCTTCACCTCAGGAACTGGTTGAGGGTTTGAGATCCTTTTATGATAAGGGCCCGCAGGTAGGAGTGTTTGGCGATCGTTTGACCGTCCGCAGTATCAAGCTTTCCCTCGACGGCTCTCTGGGCGCCAGGAGTGCCTGGATGCTCGAAGAGTACAGCGACCGCCCCGGCCATTTAG
>JAHDOX010000113.1 GCA_018434645.1 Synergistales bacterium
GCATCCTCCGACGCGATGGCCGAAATCATAGGCCTGCTAGATATCGATTAGGCCGAGAAGGGGTAAATTTATGAAATCAGTTTTCTTCACAGGAAAAGGCGGGGTCGGAAAATCTTCGCTTTCGGCGGCAGCCGGTTGGCAACTCGCAGAAAAAGGCAAACGAGTACTTGTTACATCCTTTGACCCCGCACACAACCTCGGGGATATTTTCGGCGAAAAACTTTCCCACGCGATCAGGCGATACAAGAAGACGTCACTGTTTCTCCAGGAAACCGACCTCGAGCAGTCAGCAAGAGCGTACCTGAAGTCCAGCATGGGCGTACTTGAAGAAGTATACAGCTACACCAAGGCTTTCAATATGGACAAATATTTCAAAATACTCCGGTATTCCCCAGGCGTCGAGGAATACGCCGCACTTGTGGCAATGGAATACCTTTTCCGTGAGGAGGGGAAAAATTTTGATTACATTATCATAGACACCCCCCCCACAGGACTTACCTTGAGAATCCTGGCCCTGCCTAAAGTAACTTTGGCATGGCTGGAACGACTGGTCGAGATCAGGAGGGAAATTCTTGACAAGCGGCATACAATCCATTTGATCACGGGAAAGTACGACGAAAAGGGGACAAAGCTTCCCTATACCGAAGAAGAAGACGCCGTCATGCGCAAACTCAAGGAGATGCAAAACCGTTATGAAAAGGTGCTGTCTTGTCTTACTTCGGAAGACAACAACATAGCCCTTGTCTGCAACCCTGACTTCCTGTCGCTGAAGGAATCTCAAAGACTGGTAACGGGAACAAAAGAGCTGGGGCTGCCCATGCGAACCCTTTTCTTGAACAAGGTCGAGGATCAAAACAAAGACATAGCTAAACACGTTGAAGAAATTCTGACGACGGACCTGCCAAATGCTTCAGTAAAACGGGTCCCCTTGTTACGGCACGATGCTCCCGCTTGTTATATCATGGATACGGACATTACGGACGCCTTGGGTTTAAGCCCGTGAAACCGGGTTTGACCCTAATCACGAAAGGGATGTCAATCATGAATTCTCAACCGATTACACAACAGCCTCTTTTCTACCTTTTCGTAGCCGCTTCGATTCTCGTTTCCCTTTGGTACTTTTGGGGCGGGAGACGAAACAAACGCATTTACCTTTCGGCCTTCAATGCCCTTGTCGATACTTTGAAACCGAAGGACCAGGCCTTCACCACCATCGGAGGCCAATCGGGCTATCACGCGAACCTTATCCCCCAAAAAAACTCCTTTGTCCGACGCGTCGACGCAACTATCACGCTGCTGGCACGGCATACCCTGCTCTATTACCCTTTTTCCCGTTTCTTGAGGAAATGGGACCGGCTTTTCATTACGCTGTATTTTGCCAAAGACGCTCACGGGAAGATCTCTGAGGCCCATATCATCGAAAAGGGATATGAAAACCTGAGAAATGTCGAAATCACCAACAAACCCAGGCTAAAAAACGAACCCGTTGAATGGGGAGGAAAGCCTTTTACCCTGTACTACGAAAACCAGAAGATGCGTGAGGCTCTGCTTCAGTTGAAGAAAAAACTCGACACACCTGGAGGACTGCGCCACATAGCGTTCGTCCCTGACCAGGAAAAGGCTTATGTTTTTTTAATCCCCAAACCAGGTGAAACAGCAAGAATTTTCCCTCCTGTCTGGTCATGGCTAAACGAGATATTGGAAAAATCGCATCCCTCAAAAACAGGCAAAAGACAGTAGAGCACATTTACAACGGGGAAGCAAGCGATTTTCTCATTCAGGGAAAACAGGCAACCTCTTCGAGTAGTTTAAACAGGGGAACAGCGGCTTTGCAAATAACCCTTTCTCTTTGAAAAAACAGTTTCGCCGCCGCTTATAACAACAGCAAGTGTAGTGAAAAAAATCCATGTATTGACAGGAAGCAGGAAAGTTCATAAACTACCTTCAACACACTTTATGACGGTTTGGTACGTACCAGACCCGAAAAAGGCGATGAACCGGGGTGCTCCACGGGGCAAGACATCCTCCAGAGAGGAATCCTCACCGGCTGAAAGGGATTCCGGATGGCCGCAAGGAGCCCAAAACCCGGTGAGCCGGGTCGGAAAGGGATTATATCCCGGAGTACGATTTCCCGTTTTTGAGGCGACGTTACAGCCTCGAGAGGGCTGCCACAAAAAGGCATCCAAAAAGGGTGGTACCGCGGGTTTTAAGGCCCGTCCCTTCAGGGGGACGGGCCTTTTTGTATGTCTACAACCTTATTTGTAAAGGAGTCGTGATTGTAATGGAAATTTTCGCCACTTGTACGATTTGCGAGTGCAACATCCAGATCCCAGAGGGAACCATGGAAGGGGAAATTCTCTTGTGCCCCGACTGCGGGACCGAACTGGAAGTTTTAAGCCTTGAACCCCTGCGGTTGGAAGAGGCACCCGAAGTGGAGGAAGACTGGGGTGAGTAACGGCAGCATCAGGCTTTTATTTACCAGACTCAGAACAGAAGAAAAGATTCTCGCCGAAGCCGCAGAAAAAAGGGGCCTGCCCCTTGCGATCGAAAACGTGAGGGACGCCGTTTTCCCCCAAAGGCAGAAAAGCGGGGATATCTTTCTGTGCCGGTGCATCGGGCATCATCAAAACCTTGCCGTAGCCAGGATGCTTGAAAGAAGTGGATTCCGTACGGTTAATTCCTCCCGGGTTATGGAACTTTGCGGAGACAAGGTAGCAACGAGCAGCGTCCTCCACGAAGCCGGCATTCCCCAACCCGGCTACAGGGTGGCCTTGTCCCGTGAAGGTGCCCTGCGGGCAGCTGCCGAACTTGGGTATCCGGTCGTCTTCAAACCTGCCACCGGAAGCTGGGGGAGGTTGCTCGCCAAAGCACAAGACATGGAAACGGCAGAAGCAATAGCGGAACACAAGGAGCATCTCGGCCCACAACATCAGATCTTTTATATCCAGCAATGGGTAGAAAAAGATGGTTTCGATATCAGGGCCTTTATTATCGGAGGTGAGCCGGTCTGCGCGATCAGGCGCTACTCCGGCCACTGGATCACCAACACTGCACGGGGCGGTTCGGTCAAGGTTCATCCCCTGGACACGGAACTGGAAAATCTTCTTTTGCGGGTTTACGACGCCATACAAGGTGATTTCCTTGCCGTGGACCTCTTTTTTACCAAGGGGGGCTACCTGGTGAACGAGATCAACGACGGTGCGGAATTCCGCAATTCTATCACCCCGACCGGAGAGGACATACCCGGGCGTGTCGTCGAGTTGTGTGCGAGCCTTTTGAAGCGAAAGCCTTCCAAGACCGGCAGGAATAAACCTGCCTGCAAAATCGCCGAACACCGAGGCCCGGAGGTCACCAATCTTCACTAAAGGATTGACTCATCAGAACGAAAGGAACGTTCCGGGCCCGTGGGAAAAACCACGGGCTTTTTTTTCGAACGAATCGAAGGGAAGTGTTTCAAATGAACAGGCAAAGTTGTTTCAAGGCTCTTGTTTACGGCGCCAGCGGGATGGCAGGAGGAGAATTGCTTCGCATCATTTCAGGACACCCGGCTTTTGAACTGGCGGGGGCGGTTTCACGGAGCAAGGCAGGTTCAGCTGTCGGCACCGCACACCCGCACTTGCGTCATATTTATCCCAAGACGACATTTATATCTCCCGAGAACGCCTGGACGGTGGAAGCCGACATAGCCTTCACCTCCTTGCCTCACGGTAAATCCGCCGAAACGGTTCGCGAACTTCTCGACAGAGGACTCCTTGTCGTCGATCTTTCGGCGGATTTTAGACTAAAAGATCCGGTAACTTATGAACGCTGGTACGGGACATCTCCTTCGCAACCGGAACTCCTTCGGGAAGCCGTCTACGGGCTGCCTGAACTTCACAGGACCGAGCTCGCCACGGCACGCCTCGTTTCCGGTGTCGGATGCAACGCGACGGCGTCTATCTTGTGTCTTTATCCCTTGGCCCGACTGAATCTCATCCAGGAGGCTTTCCTGGACATCAGGGCCGGTTCCTCGGAAGGAGGTTCAACGGCAACTGCCGGCAGCCATCATCCCTTTCGGAGCAGGGCCCTTCGCATTGTAGAACCCTTCTCTCACCGGCATCTTGCCGAGGCCGCACAGGAGCTTTCACTGAGGGAAGAAGCCCTTTCGATGCGCCTTTCGGCAGTCGAGACGGTTCGAGGTGTACAGGCCTGCGCAGATGTCGTTCTTTCGAGCAGCCTTAAGGAAAGAGATCTGTGGCGGATATATCGCGACGCCTACGGTAATGAACCTTTCGTTCATCTTTGCCCCGCGAGGCCTGTTCATCAAAAATTCCCGGACCCCAGGCTGACTACAGGGAGCAACAACGTTCAGATCGGCTTCGCCCTTCGTGATGGGAAAAGACATTGTCTCGTCGTTTCCGCGCTGGACAATCTCATGAAAGGATCCGCCGGTTCAGCTGTTCAGTCGGCCAATTTGATGCTCGGTCTACCCGAGGTCACAGGACTCAATATGCAGCCCGTTTACCCTGTCTGACCCGCGAATAAAACCAACTTAAAGGAAGGGCGTGAAACGAAATGATAAAGGGAGTAGTAAAAATAGGGGGGGCTTTGGGAAACAATCCGCAACGACTCCTCCGTGACCTGGCTGAGCGATTTAAAGAGGGAGAACAATGGATTCTCGTCCATGGTGTAAGCGCCACCATGGATCTTCTTTGCAGAAGCGCAGGAATAGAGCCTCAATATGTAACCAGTCCCTCAGGTTACAGGAGCCGTTTCGTAGGCGACGCCGAAATGTCTCTTTTCGAATCGGCAGCCCTGTCGGTGACGGCTCGAACTTGCTTCAACCTTTGCCGATTGGGTGTTCCCGCTGCCGCCTGTGATCCGGTTTCTGAAAGGATCATCGGGGCGGCAACAAAAAGATGCCTGCGAGAAAAGGTTCAAGACAGGGTAAGGATCCTCCGTGGCAACAGAAGCGGAACGATAAGAAACGTTCGCACTGAATTAATACTGGATCTTGCCAAAAAGGGTTTTTTGCCGGTAATCCCTCCCCTCGCCGCCGACCTGGAAACCTTCGAAGCTGTCAACGTTGATGGAGACAGAGCCGCCGCTTCTATAGCCTCGGCCGTTGGAGCGGAAGTACTGATTCTTCTTTCAAACGTCCCTGGGCTTATGCAGGATCCTTCAGATCCTGATTCGGTAATCAGGCAGGTAGAAGGAGATGAATTCGAGGCCGCGTCGGAAGTGGCAAAGGGAAACATGAAAAGAAAGGTTCTCGCCTGCAGGGAGGCTCTTGATGGAGGCTTAGAACTTTCCATAATCTCCGACAGTCGTGTAGACAATCCACTTACAGCGGCACTGACAGGAGGGGGGACCAGGCTGTGCAAAGCCAGATCTACGGGAATCGCGGTTTGAACGTCTCCGGAGGAAGGGGGGCGATTCTTTTCGACCAAACCGGGAGAGAATACATCGACTTTTTTGCCGGTCATGGCGCCTCCCTGTTCGGCCACTCCAACCCTGACCTCGTATCGGCACTGAAAGAGGCAGCCGGGAAACCATGGAATACAGGTTCCGGCCTTATCTGCGAGCTCAGGGAAGCAGCAACGGTGGCACTTGTATCTCACCTTCCAGGTTACAGGGCCTTCTGGACCAACAGCGGCACCGAAGCTATCGAAGGCGCCTTGAAGCTTTGCGCACTGAGCCGGCCGGAAAGATCGAGAATTCTGGCTTTGCGAAGAGGCTTTCACGGACGATCTACGGGAGCCTTGAGTCTGACTTTTAATCCAAAATACCGAAAACCCTTTGCACCTTTCCTTTTTGATACGGAGTTTTTCGAACCAGAGGAGATCGCCGACGCTGTTGACGAAACCACACTTGCCGTATTCGTGGAACCCGTACAGGGCGAAGGAGGCGTTTATGTAACAAGAGAAGAAATCGGCCGTCGGCTTACGGAGCAATGCCGGCATACGGGAGCTTTGCTTGTCGCCGATGAGATCCAGAGCGGGTTTGGTCGATGCGGAGCCTTTCTCGCAAGCGAAAAGACCGGCCTCGATCCCGATATAGTTTGCCTTTCAAAGGGTGTGGCGGGGGGACTTCCCGTCGGCGTTATCCTTTGGCGCGAGGACCTTGCAGATTTTCCCCCGATGAGCCACGGCTCCACCACGGGAGGCAACCCTCTGGTATGTTCCGTGGCCCTTGCCGCCACCAGGCTTCTTGAGGAAAACAATTATCCTGCCCTGGCCGATTCACGGGGTGCAGCCTTCAGGCAACTTCTCGAAGACATCGAAAGCCCGTTGATCAGCGAAGTCCGTGGAATGGGACTTTTGGTGGGAGTCGAACTGCAAGTGAAATCTTATCCGGTAATCAGATCCCTTCAGGAAAAGGGATTGCTGGCTCTTCCTGCCGGTCCCTCGGTTGTACGTTTTCTTCCCCCTTTCACGGCGGAAATGAATCATTTTGAAAAGGCCGCCGCTATATTCGCGGAGGTGTTAGAGACTCATGGAAGCAACCTTTGAAACTCGTTTTTTAGCCGAAATCGTAAAAACACCGAGTCCCAGCGGTTTCGAGGATGCAGCCGCCAGCCTTTTCGCCAAGAGGCTTAAGGATCTGGGTTGGGAAACCATCGAAAGGGACGAAGTGGGGAATGTGGTCGCAAGACGCGGCAACGGGCCAAAGGAGCTGGTCCTTTTGGGACATATTGACACCGTCCAGGGTGGGCCCGATTTTCGTCTCGACGGAGGGACAATGCACGGCAGGGGAACCGTAGACGCCAAAGGGCCTCTTTGCGCCCTGGCCGTGGCGGGAGGACGTGCCGGGATTCCAGGCGAATGGAAGGTAACGCTCATCGCCGCAGTCGGGGAGGAGACGGATTCCCGGGGCGCCCGCCACAGGGTGGCTTTACATCGCCCGTCGGCGTGCATCGTGGGAGAGCCCACAGGGACCGACGGCATAGCCCTGGCGTACCGGGGCAGAATTCTTGCGCGGCTTTTTTCCAAAGATGGAGGCGCTCACCGCTCCTGGAGCCCGGGTCCACCGACTGCCGTAGTCCTGGCGGCGGCCGAAATCCTGGGGGCTGTAGGCGTAAGCGGAAGCACTCCCGGCATATCTTCACGAAACTCCGGTGCTGTCCTCTCCATGCACGGCGAAGAAACCCAGGGCCGCATTGCTGAACTGTTTCTGGATATCCGCGTTGCCGCTTCCCATACGCCGGAATCTTTGACGGAACTTGTCATGGAAATAAGCGACCGACATGACGTCAGTGCCAAAATTCTCGACTCGGTGCCTTACCATGGCGTAAATGCCTCGGATCCCGTAGCAGGGGCGATCAGAAACGCGCTACGCCGTGCGGGAACTAAACCCCGGTTTCTCAAAAAAAGCGGCACCTCGGACTTCAACACCGTGGCCTCGTGGGGATGCCCCATGGCCGTGTACGGTCCTGGAAGGGCGGAACTGGAACACACAAGCGAGGAGAGGATCGAAACATTTGATTACATCAAGTCTATCGAAATACTTGAAAGGGCCATAACGAATATTTCCCACATGCCCCGTATCGGGTGATCTGAAAATATCTTAGGGCGATTTTGACAGCTTTTCTCTTCTCGGTCGCCAGGAAGCACCTTCGGTTTTCCATAAAGACGCCGGGGCAACCACTTCTTCCCCGATCTCGGCATTGAGGCCATCCACCGCCTTCATAAGAGCCGACTCCCGCACTTTCAAGTCTTCTTCAAGGCTCCGGAAAAGGCCTCGTTGGACCATCCCTTCCGGAACAAATCCGGCAAGTAGTATACCCGCCCTGGCGTAACGCGGTCCCGGCCTGAAGGCTTCTTTAAGCGCATCGAGAGCTCTTTCGATGAGAAAGGGCGTATAGGCGGTAGGGAGAAAATCCCTGGTGCCTCCAGCGACAAAAAAGCCCGGTCTGAAATGGCTCGTCGCCAGGCAAACCTCAATTCTGGAAGCAAGAGAGCGCTGGGCTCGAAGCCTCCTCGCCCCGGTCGCCACGAAACGGACCAGGGCACATCGCAGTTCCTCGAAAGTCGTTACTTCCTGGCCGAAGGATCTTGAAACCTGAATCGATTTCTGGGGAGCTTCGACCTCCCGAAGGTGGATGCAAGGCAGGCCCCGAAGCTCCCAGGCCGTGTGAAGCCCCCGGATTGTAAGATGTTTGCGAATCCAGTCATCGGGCAAGTCCCTGAACTGTCTTGCCGTTTTGATGCCCCGTTTTTCGAGGAAAGCCCCCATGCGACGCCCGATGCCCCAGATTTCCCCAACGGGAACGGTTTCCAGAAAAGCATCCGGCGAGGCCGAGTCTTTCCAGGCAAAAACTCCTTCGGAAGATTTTTTGGCCCTGTTCAACATGAGCTTGGCAAGGGTCTTCGTCGGGCCCAATCCTACTGAAACCGGAACACCAGTTCCTTTTTGCACACCATCACGAATTCGCGCGGCGTATTTCAGAGGGTCGCCAATGGAAGCGATGTCGAGGGAGAGGAAGGCTTCATCGATCGAATATACCTCGAGGCGATCGCTATACTTCCCAAGGGCTGCCGCCACCTTGCGTGAAACCTCTTCGTAAAGGCCAAAGTTGGATGAAAAGACCGTCACCCCATGAGCCTTGCAGAACCCCTCTACCTTGAAGAAAGGCTCTCCCATGGCAATACCCAGGGCTTTGGCTTCTGCACTACGGGAAATGACGACGCCGTCGTTGGACGAAAGGACCACTACCGGTTTCCCCTCGAGTTCGGGCCTTGACAGGCGTTCGCAGGAAACGAAAAAGTTATTGCAGTCTGCTACAGCTATTATTCGGGGGTTACGACCCGGAACGTTTCCCGGGGCAACGGTCCAGTCATGAAAAGCCGTAGCTACAGCTCCGCGATTGAAGCGAACCGCCATTGAAGACCTCCTGTATGACTACACCAAGTTGTCAGTAAAACTATATTACTACTATTTGTAGTCATTTACAAGAGGTCCGCTCTTCTTTTTTCCCTCTTGTTATGTCATCTCCGAATCCGACCTGTCCAGGAGGAATTTCCTCATCATTTCGAGATTCAGAGGCTTGCTGAGAAGGTAGCCCTGGTAGGCATCACACTCCCAACCTTTCACCAGATCCAGCTGTTCGAAAGTTTCTACACCTTCTGCCACAGTAGAAAGGCCCAGATTATGTGCAATGGCCACTATGCTGACCGCGATCGCAGCGGCGTTGGGGTCTATCACCGCGTCGTGCACGAAGGATTTGTCGATTTTAATTATGCTTACGGGAAACCTTCTAAGATGGTTGAGGCTCGAATAGCCTGTGCCGAAATCGTCCA
>JAHDOX010000126.1 GCA_018434645.1 Synergistales bacterium
AGCATCCTTGAGGAAATGGTGCGTTGACGGGCTTTTTCTTGACCCTTAAGATAAAGCGTACGCAGTTTTGTTGGGGAGAGTTGGGAAAAAACAGGATTTACCTATAGAGGAGGGTATATTATATGGCGACGCGGACACCGGAAAACATCAGGACTGTGGCTCTCGTAGGGCATGGAGGATCGGGCAAGACTACGCTTATGGAGGCCATTGCCTTTGACCTGGGCCTTACCACACGTCTTGGAAGCGTTGAAGACAAAAACACGCTGAGCGACTTCAGTGCTGAAGAACAGAAGCGACAGATCTCGATCAATACTTCCGTTTTTTCCGTGGAGCACAACGGAAAAGACCTGCACATCCTCGATTGCCCGGGTTACGCGGATTTCGTAGGTGACCTGCGGTCGGCGATGAGGGTTACCGACAGTGCTGTTTTCGTCGTAAGCGGGGTCCACGGCGTGGAGGTCCAGACCGAAAAAGCCTGGGAATTCGCGGAAGACCTTGGACTGGCCTCTGTTTTTTACATCAGCAAGATGGAGCGCGAGAACGCGGATTTTCAAAAGACATTGGAGACAATAAAAAACTACCTGTCCGAAAAGGCTGTTCCTTTCTTTTTCCCCATAGGCAGCGAAGCTTCTTTCAAGGGTGTCGTTGATCTTCTCAGAAAAAAGGCTTATGTCTACAAGGGAGACGGCAGCAAGGAATTTTACGAAACGGATGTCCCCGAAGAAATGGAAAGTGCCGTCGACGCGGCCAGGGAAGAGCTTATGGAGAAAATAGTCGAATCCGACGACGAGCTCATGATGCGCTACCTGGAAGGAGAGGAAATCCAGCTGGATGAAATCCTTCCTGCCTTGAGGAAGGCAGTCAGGGAGAGGAACCTTTTCCCTGTTCTTCCGGGCTCCAGTTCCGCCAACATAGGAGTAATGCAGTTACTGGATACAATTGTTGATGTTTGTCCGACGCCGGCAGATATGCCGCCGAGAAAAGCGGTTTCCGGGGAAGGAGAGATCTCCGTAGAGCCTGATGCCGACGGCCCCTTCAGAGCCTTGTGTTTCAAAATCATGGTCGATCCTTATGTCGGGAAGTTGTCGTTTTTAAGGGTCTTTTCCGGCTCCCTAGCCAGCGATAGTCCTATATATAACGTGAACAAGCAGGAAGAGGAGCGTATAAGCGCCTTCAAGTTCATGAGAGGGAAAGAAGGCAACGACGTCAAGGAGATCGTTACCGGTGATATAGTAGCCATACCCAAACTTCACAGCACCGCCGTAGGCGATACCTTGGGTACGAAGGGAGAAAAGGCGGAATTTCCTCCAATACGTTTCCCGAAACCTGTCTATAGTGTCGCCGTCATTCCAAAAAGCAGAAACGACGAAGACAAGCTTGCAACGGCGCTCGGAAAGATGCTCGAAGAGGACCCCACACTCCATTTCGAGAAGAACCCCGAAACACTGGACAGCGTGTTGTCGGGAATGGGGGACTTGCACATCGATATATTGCTTTCAAAGATAAAAGAACGCTACGGGGTAGATCTTGACACCAGGACGCCGAAAGTTCCCTACAGGGAGACCATAAAGAAATCTGCGAAGGCGCAAGGTAAATACAAGAAACAGACAGGAGGCAGAGGGCAGTACGGGGACGTACACATAGAATTCCAGCCCCTGCCCAGGGGAGAAGGTTTCCAGTTTGAAGACAAGATCGTCGGGGGCGCTGTACCTAAGTCCTATATTCCTGCCGTTGAAAAAGGGCTCAAAGAAGCTATTCAGAAGGGTGTACTCGCCGGATTTCCTACGGTGGACCTGAAGGCGATACTGTTTTTTGGATCCTATCATGACGTCGACTCTTCGGAAATGGCTTTCAAAATAGCGGCCTCGATGGCCTTCAAGAAGGGAGTCACCGAGGCTTCTCCCGTTTTGCTTGAACCGATCATGAACGTGGAAGTGGTGGTTCCGGAAGAATATCTCGGCGACGTAATGGGAGATTTCAATGGAAGGCGCGGGAAAATAATGGGTATAGACAGCCGCGGTCACCTGCAGGTGGTCAAGGCGCAGGTCCCCCTGGCGGAAATGTTCAGGTACGCCATTATTCTGCGTTCCATGACGTCCGGGAGAGGAAATTTCACAATGGAATTTTCCCACTACGAAGAGGTGCCTCAAGACATCGCGAAGAAGATCATAGCCCAGGCGGAGGCTGAAGCAGAGGAAGAGAAATAACCTGATTCAAAAAAGGATCTGAAAAGGTAAAAAAAGCCGGACCATCTCTTGTCGTGGTCCGGCTTTTTTTACGATTTTCCGTTGGATCCTAAAGCTCTTTCGTTTCAAGGTTATTGCGGAAGACAAGGAAATAGAAGACGGCTACAAAAAGGATCCCTCCTGCCATGTTCCCCAACGTTACCGGAACGAGGTTACGGAAAAAGCCTCCGACATCCAAGGCTGCCAGGCGCTCCGGCGTTATTCCCGAAGCTGAAACGACTGCTTCGTTGCCTTTCAGAAACAGGCCCAGGCTCATGAAGTACATATTTGCGATGCTGTGTTCGAATCCCGAGGCCACGAAAGTCATTATAGGGAAAAAGATGGCGAAGATTTTCCCCACGATATCGGTAGCCGCCATGCTCATCCATACAGCGAGAACCACGACCCAATTGCATAAAACGCCCCTGAAGAAGGCCTGTACAACAGGAAGAGACATTTTGCCTGCTGCTATCCCTATGGCATTGGCTCCTACAGGTCCATTACATAAGCCCGAAAGAAAGATCAAAAAGGCTACAAGAATGCTGCCAAGAAAATTTCCTATATAGACCCAGAACCAGTTGCGCGCCACGCCTGAAAAAGGTTGACATCCGGCAAAAGTGCCTAGCGGCATCAGGCAATTGCCTGTAAAAAGTTCTGCGCCGCCTATCACAACCATCATCAGGCCTACGGAAAATACGGCTCCTCCCAGTAATCTGGATATTCCGACTCCAACGTAACGGGCGGAGTCCTGGGTTACTATAGTATACAAAAAACCACCGAACGCAATGTACGCTCCCGCCAGGATGCCCAGAACAAGCATCTGATGGACGCTCCATCTGCTTTTGGCCAGCGCCGAGGCGCAGGCACCTTTTGCAATCTCCAGCGGTGTCTTGTAATTCATGAATAACTCCCCCCCGGGAATTTATTCTGTATTCTCATTGAAAAAGAAGGGGAAACCATGGGAGAAATTCCGAGGTTTCCCCGAATATGTAACCTTTTGTCGACCTTGGTGACCGAGCAATCTAGCTTTTTTCTACCTTCACGGCGTTGATTTTGTAAGCCGGCGTTCCAGTCTCTTCGTCAAAAACCGAAGCTGTCAGGGCGTTGGCTGGCTGTTCCCCGAAATGGAAGGGCAGAAACACCATCGACGACGGAACCCTGTCTGTTATAATTGCGCGCCCTTCTACAACACCGCGCTTGGACCTTACTCTTACCTTGTCTCCGTTTTTAATCTGGAGTCTTTCGGCGTCAGCAGGGTTGATCTCCACGTATAGCGAGCCTATGTATTCCCCCGACGGAGAGCGACGGGTCATGGTTCCCGTGTGGAAATGGTACAGGCTCCTTCCAATGGTCGCAATAAAGGGATATTCTGCATCGGGTTCCTCGTGAGGTTTTTGCCAGTCGCAAGGGGCGAAACGGGCTTTACCGTGGGGAAACTCCCTTGTGTAAAGGATGGGAGTCCCTGGGTGCTTTTCGTCAGGACATGGCCACATAAGGGGTCCTTCCTCGAGACGCTCATAAGTAATGCCGCCATATTGCGGAACGAATCGGCGTATTTCCTCCATGACCGTTCTCGGGGAGTCGTAATTCCATGATGCACCACATGCCTTTGCGATCTCGGTGATAATCCACCAGTCGGGTTTCGCCTCGCCGGGAGACTCCACGGCTTTTCTGATTCTCTGCACGGCACGGCTCGTATTGGTGAAAGTACCTTCCCTTTCTGCCCAGCTGGCGGCGGGGAGAACAACGTCGGCAAACCTGGCTGTCTCGGTCAGGAAAAGGTCCTGGACGACCAGAAAATCGAGGTTTTCAAGTGCTTCGCGTTGTCTGTTGGTGTCAGGATCGCTGACCATGGGGTTTTCTCCCATTATGTAAAGGCCCTTCAGGCTCCCATCCAGAGCGGCTTCAATCATTTTGACCATGCTTTTGCCCGGATTCGGTGGGAGTTCGCCCCCCCAAACCTCCTTGACCCTTGCCTGGGCCTTTTCTCTTTCTGATGAAATATTGATGTAGCCGGGAAGTATCTCGGGCATGCAGCCTACGTCGCACGCGCCCTGTACGTTGTTATGCCCCCTTAGCGGATTGATGCCGGTGCCCCGGCGCCCGAGCATACCGCACAAAAGCGCCAGGTTGGCCAGGGCCCTTACGTTGTTGGTCCCGTACTTGTGCTGGGTTATGCCCATGGAATAAAAGATTGCGGAATTGGGACCCTTGGCGTAAAGGCGTGCTGCGTCGCGAAGGGTATCCCCATCAATTCCCGTGATGTCGGCCACTTTTCCCGGCGTGTAGGAAGCGACGGTTTTCTTGAGGTCCTCGAATCCGTCGACGTGTTTTCCGACGAATTCGTCGTCGTAGAGACCTTCTTCGATGATTATGTTCATCATACCGTTCAAAAGGGCCACGTCACTTCCACTATTGTGCCTGATGGGGACGTCCGCGTATTGTTTCAGTTCGATCTCCCTTGGATCGCAGACTATAAGCGAAACTTCACCCTTGAGTTTCCTTTCTTTTATCCAGGTAGCCAGAACCGGGTGGTTTTCGGTCGTATTGGAACCTATGATCATTATCACGTCGGCATGCTTGATGGACTCGAAATCATTTGTCATGGCCGCGCTACCCAGGGTTTCCCCCAGCCCTTTGATTGTCGGCGAATGACAAAGCCGTGCGCAGTGGTCTATGTTGTTGGTTCCTATTACCTCCCGTGCAAGCCTCTGCATCAGGTAGTTTTCCTCGTTGGTGCATTTGGCCGAGGAGATAAAACCAAGAGCATCCGGACCGTTTTTATCTTTTATTTCCAGCAGTTTTCTTGAAACCTTATCAAGGGCTTCTTCCCAGGTCGCTTTACGGAAATCTTCGCCTTCTTTAATCAGGGGTGTGGTCAGTCTGTCCTTGTGGTGGACGAAGTGCCATCCGAACCGCCCCTTTACACAGATACGGCCTTTGTTGAGGGATGTTTCGTTGTCGAAGTCAGTGGTGACGTTATCTATTCGTCCTTTCTTCGTGTCCACATGGACCAAGATTTCGCACCCGACGGCACAGTATGGACAAATGGTCTTGACTGTTTTGGTAAACTCCGGTCTGGTGATCCCGTGCTGCGTCCTTTCCGTCAAGGCGCCTGTGGGGCACATCTGTACGCAAAGGCCGCAGTTGACGCAGTCCGATTCGTCGATCCCGCGGGAAATACCGGGGCCAACGAAGGTTTCTATGCCACGTTTCTGGAAATCGATGGCGTGGTACAAGGCATGTTCGTCGCATACCCTTACGCACACGCCGCACAGGACGCACTTGTCCATGTTTCTGACATAAAAGGGATTTTCCTCTTCGGGCCTGTCTGGTCGGGCGTAGAATTCCTTGGGGAACTTATCCGGAGAAGCCTCATATTCCACTCCGTAAGCCCTGAGTTTGCATTCGTAAATGTCGGGGCATCCGCACTTCATGCACCGGCTTCCGTCTTTTCTTACCTGGTCCTCGCTCAGACTCAGATTGAATTCTTCGAAAGGTTTCTCGAGTCTTTTGGCTGCATCAAGTATACAGGGCTTTTCCCGCGGCTGTTTTTCCTGGTCCATAAAGTCTTCGGGGCCCAGGTCGTCGCGTACTACATCGCATTCGAAAGGTCGGTGAGGGATGCCCTCGCTGATATAATGGTGGACCGATTCGGCCGTCCAGTGACCCGCCCCGATCGCGGCAATGGCGATATCTGGTCCCGTTTTCTGGTCTCCACAGACGAAGACACCCTCGATGGGCGTAGCAAAGTGGTCGTTGACGACGATACGCTTCCCGTCGTGAATGTTTTCCGGCAGAGATGAAAGGTCGGACCTTTGTCCTATCGCCGCAATAACGGTCTGAACGTCGAGGGTAAAAGTCTCTCCCGTAGGGATTGGTTTTCTCCTCCCCGAGGCATCGGGTTCTCCGAGAATCATCTTTTCGCAGACTATTCTTTCAACCTTGCCCGTGCCCTCGATGGCTTTGGGAGCTGCAAGGAAAATAAACTCCACGCCCTCTTCGATGGCTTCCTCGATCTCAACGTCTTCGGCGGGCATTTCTTCCCGGCTGCGCCTGTAAATCACGGAAACCTTCTCGGCGCCAAGACGCAAAGCGGACCGTGCGGCATCCATCGCGGTATTGCCTCCGCCTATGACAGCCACGTGTTTGCCTACGTAAACATCTTGACCGGTGTTTGCCTTGTAAAGGAATTCGATGCCCGCCTGAACGCCTTCAAGATCCTCCCCTAAAACGCGCAATGGCATGGATGTCCAGCAGCCCATCGCTAGGACGACGGCATCGTTTTCTTTTTTGAGCAAATCGAGGGTTATATCCCTGCCCAACGTAGTGTTAAGCCTGACGTTGATCCCGTGGTCGACAAGCCATTGCACCTCCCTGTCAAGCACCGGCTGTGGAAGCCTGTAATCTGGAATGCCGTAGCGCATCATGCCGCCCAGCTTGCCTTCTTTTTCGTACAGGGTAACGTCGTATCCCTTGAGGCGCAGAAAATATGCAACGGAAAGTCCTGCAGGTCCACCTCCTACGATCGCAACTTTTTTGCCGTTTTCCCTGATTTGCGGAATTTCGCCCAGTTCGTCCTGAGAAATGGCCCAATCACCGATAAACCTTTTGATCTCCCTTATGGATACGGCCTCATCGTCTACGAAATTCCGCCTGCATTTTTCCTCGCATGGAGCGGGGCAGACACGGCCGATGCTTGCCGGCATGGTTATATTCTGATGAAGGATGTCCTGGGCGGCTTTGTAGTTGCCTTCCGCGGCCAGATTGACATAACCCTTTACGTCTCCCCTCGCCGGGCAGGCAAGCTGGCAGGGGGGTCTGCAGTCGCCGACGTGGTCGGAGAGGAGTAATTCGAGGGCGAGTTTTCTTGCACCGATGATTCTTTCGGTATGGGTCTCGATCTCCATGCCGTCTTGCACCGGCATGGAGCAGGCCCGTACAAGGCTTTTCGCCCCTTTTACGTCCACAAGACAAAGGGAGCATCCTCCATGGAGCGAAAGGTTAGGGTTGTAGCACAAGGTGGGTATATCAACCCCTGCTTCCTCGCAAAGTTTCAGGATCATTTGTCCCGGTTGAGCTTTAACCTCTTTGCCGTTCAGGGTGACCGTGAATGTTTGTTCCATAATCGATGGACCTCCTTACTCGACGCTGATTGCCTTGACGGGACAGACGGCCTTGCACTGCCCGCAGCGGACACGTAGCGAATCATCGATGACGTGCGTCTTCTTTACTTCTCCAGTAATTGCCTGTACAGGACAGATCCTGGCACATCTCGTACAACCGATGCATGTCGAAGGGCCTATCTTGTAATAAATGAGATTGGTGCAGACTTTGGCCGGGCATTTCTTGTCGATGATGTGTGCTTCGTACTCATGCCGGAAGTATTTGAGCGTCGTAAGCACAGGGTTAGGCGCCGTCTGTCCAAGTCCGCACAGAGATCCGTCCTTGACCTTGTAGGCCATGTCCTCCAGGAGATCAAGATCCTCGGGCTTTCC
>JAHDOX010000072.1 GCA_018434645.1 Synergistales bacterium
ATTTCTTACGGGGATTCCGGTGTAGTGCACATTTTGACCCTCGATTTTCTGGCAGTTCTCCCATCCACACAGGACTGGCACTCCCCAGGATGCCGCAAGCCTTGTTACCTTTCCTGCAACGGCGTTTTGCTCGTGGACAAATGACCTGATACCTGAAAACCTTGCTGCAAAAAGCGCGGGTAACGAAGCATATCCGCCGAAAAGAAGGCACGCATCAGGCTTCCAGGTCAGAAAATCCCTTATGCATGTAAAGGTCGAAAGGAAAAGTCCCGATGATCGTATGGCCCGGCGAAACATGTTACCCGAAAGAGGAGAACCGTCAATAGGAAGTACTTTGGCGGAAATTGCGTTTGACCGGAATATTTCCCTTTCCAGGGGCCGCGATCCGCAGTAAAAGCGTATTTCAGTTTCGGGATGATGTTCATATATCCACTTCGCGAAAGCGATGGCCGGTACTACATGTCCACCTGTCCCTCCTGCTACGATAATTATTTTAGTCCCGGTGGTTTCTTCAAGCGGGGTCTTCGTTTGTCCCATCCTTGATGCTCCTCAAAATTATGCCTGTCTTTGCCCACAATGTTACCAGGGCGCTTCCACCGTAGCTTAGAAAAGGAAGCGGAATTCCTGTCAGGGGCAACAGTTTCATTACCCCTCCAAGGTTTATGAAAAGGGTCAGAGCAATGGAAAGGGTTCCGCCCCACAAAAGTGTTCCCGCAAATGTCCCACGCAACCTGCAGTAAGCCATCATCAAAAGGAAAAACCAAAGAAAGAACAGGCCAAGGACAGTCGCTGTTCCAATGAATCCCAATTCCTCTCCGATGGCAGCGAACATGAAATCCGTATGAACCGCAGGAAGGTATTTCAGCTTCTGCAACCCCTTCCCCAGACCCACTCCCCAGAGACCGCCATTAGCAAAAGCTATGAACCCCTGGATGATCTGGAATCCGTTTCCGAGGGGATCCTCCCAGGGATCGAGAAAGGCCATGATTCGTCGCATACGATAGGTGCTTGTCACGAGCAGTGGTAAAAAGACTGTGAGCGTTAGGATGAGTCCGAAAAAAAGCGGGTATTTCCAACCGTAACGTTCTACGTAAAGCCCCATGAGGAGTGCGAAAAGAATAACGGCGCCGCCAAAGTCCGGTTGCAGCGCAAAAGGCCAGGAAGAAATGAAAAAGATAATAAGAATCCGGGAAAAAGCGTGTAAAGGTGAAAGCCCGGGGGCATGTAGTTTTTTGGCTCCATGCAGTATGACTGCCAAAAAAAGAAATTCCGATGCCTGAATGGAAATGGGACCGAGGCTGATCCATCGTCTAGCCCCTCCCGAAGCATTGAAAAATCCGGGAATGAGGGTCATGACCATCATACTTACCGCAAAGATCCACAGGATACCCGAAAGGTGCTTCCATATTCTGATCGGAATACAGTAGCAGACCAGCATGGATGCCAACCCGAGAAGAAGCCACTTTATCTGCCTTATGCCGTAAACGAAAGGAACATCCCATCTCGAAACGGAAAGGTTTGTCGTTACGGAGGTAATCATTACGATACCAAGGGCACTCAAGAGAAAGGGGATAAGCCAAAGGAAGAAAGTGGAGCCATTTCTTCTTTCGGGCATTCCATCTTCGCCGACAAGGTCTTCTTTGGCCAGGCTGCTTTCCGGCTGCTTCATGAAGATCCTCCATCCATGCTCCTTACTATCTGTTTGAAATGTTCTCCTCTTGCCTTGTAATTTTCATACATATCCCAGCTGGTGCAGGCCGGAGACAAGATGACAGTCGTCCCAGGCGAAGCTCTTTTTGTTGCGCTTTCGACAGCTTCTTCCATGGTATCCGCCTTGCAAAATGATTCGTATCCAATCTTTTGCAACGCTTTTGCTATGCGGTCCTTTTCCTTCCCTATCAGTATTGAGGCCACTGTGTATCTCGCCACCGCTTCGGCCAGGGGACCGTATTCCTCACCCTTGCCTTTTCCTCCAAGGATCACCACAAGAGGTCCCTTGATTGAAGACAGGGCAGTAACTGTAGCAGCCACGTTGGTTCCTTTTGAATCGTCCACGTAGGTTATGCCGCCGATTTCAGCTACCTTTTCGCATCTGTGCGGCAGCGGGACGAAAGTTTTGAGTGATTTGGCGATTTCCATGTTGTCAATACCGGCCAATACGGCGGCCGCTGAAGCCATTGCTGCATTTTCCCTGTTGTGCGACCCGACCAGCGGAACGTCGTCTACCGAGAAAAGAGGAATACGACGATTTTCCCGAAGAAGATAACACGCTTCTTCCGTGAGAAGAATTCCACTTTCAGTTTGTGCTGCATTCAGGGTCCCTTTCTTTAAGGGGAACAATTTAAAATCAGCGATGCCGGTGATTTCCCTGATTCTTTTTACGTCTCGCTCCTGGCAGATCCCCGCGCTTTTCCCCCTGGCCAGCGAAAATATTTTTATCTTGGCTGCGATGTAATCGTTCAGATTGCCGTGCCAATCCAGATGATCAGGTGCAATATTAGTAACTATGGGAATATCGATTTTGAACTCTCGGGCCCAATAAAGCTGGAAGCTGCTAAGTTCGGCCACGATCCAATCGTATTCCCTGAAGGCACATTCAGCGAGCGGTGTCCCGATATTGCCGGCAACAGTTGTTTCGTATCCGGCGTGGGTGAGAATGTGCCCTGCAAGAGCCGTAGTGGTAGTCTTTCCGTTGCTGCCTGTTACTCCTATAACGCGACCTTTGATGTGCCTTGCCACGAAGTCGAGTTCGCCTATGACGGGAATTTTTCTTAGCCGGGCCTTTTCAACGATTTCGGCCGTCGGCGGTACGCCAGAACTCAGTACTAGAGAATCGGCCTCAAGGGCTTCAGTAGTGTTGCCACCTTCTTCAAAGGTTGCTCCGAGGCGTCTTAAAAATTGACGCGTATCTTCCTTGATGGGACCTTTTTCTGAAACAAAGACATCCGCCCCACAAGCTCTTGCAAGGTGGGCTATTGATTTCCCGCTCACTCCCGCACCGATTATGGTGTATTTCTTGACCTTTGAAATTTTTTCATCTATCGACATTTACCGGCTCCTCGAAAAAATCAAACAAGTCTTGCCAAAATACCTGCTGTGGCGATCATACCTGTCGCATGAACCAGCCAAAACCGGGTAACCACTTGCGTCTCGCTCCACCCGGACAGCTCGAAATGATGGTGGATCGGGCTCATCCTGAATACCCGTTTCCCAAGGCAACGTATCGTGAAAATCTGGATCAGTACGGAAAGGGCTTCTATACCCATTATGAAACCAAAGGGAACAATCATAAGCACCTTTCCCGAAAGGATACAGAGCGTTACCAGCAGGCCGCCAAGGAAATGAGAACCGACATCACCCATGAATATACGTGCCGGGTGAGCGTTGTGCCACAGAAAACCCGCGGTAAGGGCCAGAGCCGTTACACATGAGGCTGCCTGTGCTTCCGCAAGGCCAAGCCAGAACATCATTCCCGTAAAAGATATGGCACAGCAGCCCGCTGCGAGGCCGTCGAGACCATCGGTTATGTTGACGGCGTTCATGCCCCCCACCAGCAGGAACAAAAGCAAAACCCAACTTGTCGGTCCTTCAAGGGGGAATCCCGATAGAAGGGTTACGCCACATGTTCTTGAAAAAACCGCCACCCAGGGTATCGAAAGTGCAACCTGAAGTGCCAGTTTATTGAGTGTTGAAAGCCCCTCGCTGGAGCGTTTCCTGTGTTTCAGGAAATCGTCAAAAAACCCTATCGCCGCGGCTGTAACAGGGAACCCCCACACAAAAAGAAGTTCTCCGGCGGAGAAATTTCCGAAAAACAACCACATTAAAGAAAGGGAAAGAGCTATGATCACGAATACGACTCCACCCATCGAAGGAGTGCCTGCTTTTTCCGAAATGTGGCGGGCAGGGCCATATAGCTTAAGGACCTGAGACAGCTCTTTTGCCCTGCAATACCTGATCCAGAGCGCCTGTAAGGCGACGGCGTAGAGGAAAACTACCAGGCCGAGGCAAATGAGGTCTTGCTGAAGACCCGTCATGCAAGACACCCGGCTTCCTTAAGGATTTTTTCGAGGCCATATGCACGGGATCCTTTAAGCAATACCATATCGCCGGGGGCAAGTTCCCCGTCCAGAAGCGGCGCAACACCGGCGGCATCGTGATAGTGCCTGAAAGTCTTTTTTTCATCCTGCGACCCGAGTGCTTTTGTCCACTCATCCCCTATGAGGACGACGAAATCCAGGTCCTTTGCAAAGTCAAGAACATCCCGATGCAAGCGGGAGGTTTCCTTGCCAAGCTCTTTCATTCCGCCCAGGACTGCGCATTTTCGGCCCCCTGGCTTGAGTGACTTGAGGTTGACAAGCGCCTGCCGCATCGACAGCGGGTTTGCGTTGTAAGTTTCGTCTATGTACCAGACTCCACGGCTTGACTTCCCGGTTACTCCCCTCCCGGGGAGGGGCCGCACCTGTTCAATGGCCTCCACCACCTGCAAGTGTTCAACGTTAAAAAGATCGCCGCAAGCGATCGAAAAGCCCATGGCGTAGGCGTGCTGGGGGCCGAAAAGGTAAGACGAAAAAAGGAGTCTTTCGTCCTCCTTTGCTATTTCAATCTTTGTTTTGATCGTGTCCTGTTCAAAGGAAAACCCCCCTTCTCTCAAAAGGTAAGTCCCTTTCCCGAAACCCACCGGGAACAGGTCGAAGGGGAAATTACCTGAGCACAGCCTGTTTTCCAGAATCTCTGAATCCGCATTGTACAAGACCCGCTTGAGCCTTGAAGAATGAAGTATTTCCATTTTTGCCTCTAGAACTCCGTCAAGATCGGTCAAACCTTCAAGGTGTCCGGGACCTATTGCAGTTATCACAGCTGTCGTAGGTGGATAGCTCTGTGCCATCTCCAGGATTTCTCCGGGGTGATTCGTTCCCATTTCCAGAATCAGGATCTCCGTATCGAGAGGCATTTCCAATATAGAAAGGGCGCAGCCTATCCATGTATTGTAACTTTCTCTGGCGGCGTGCACCCTGTAGCGCTTCCTCAAGACAGCGGCAATACATTCTCTTGTAGTGGTTTTCCCTACCGTTCCCGTTATAGCCACGATTTCATCAAGTACAGCTTTTCGAAGAAAAAGATGCGCCGCTGCATCTTTAAGAGCTTTAGGTGTGTTTTTAACGAGAAGGAAGGAGACCTTCTCCCGAGATTCGTTTAAAACCTTTTCCCCGGCCTTACCCTCTTCCATGATGACGAAGCAAGCGCCCCTCGCGATCGCACCGGCTACATAAATGTGGCCGTCATCTTTCGCCCCGGGCAAAGCGATAAATCCGTCTCCACGGTCAACCTTCCTGCTGTCGCTCTTGATTGCAGGTCCGACCGGTCTGTCAGGCCCCAAAAGCCTGCCTCCTGTGACCTTTGCCATTTCAGCCAGGGTCATGAAACAGTTTCCAGGCATTTGGTACGTCCCCTCTTTCGGCCCCATTCCTCTATTGTTTCCATGTCATTGTATGGAATCAGTTTTTCTCCGATTATGATATAACGTTCAGGCCCTTTGCCTGTGACCAAAACCACGTCCTCGGCTTTAGCCCTGTCAAGTGTGGTATACACCGCATCCTTTCGGTCGATGATTATCTCTGCGTCAAGGCAACCTGCTTCGACGGCACCTTTTTTTATGGCTTCTGCTATGTCAAGTGGATCTTCGCTTCTCGGGTTGTCCATCGTTATAATCAGTCGATCCGCTTTCTGCGCCGCTATCTTGCCCATTACCGGCCGATTTTCTTTGTAACGGTCCCCGCCAAGTCCAAAGACAAGCCAGATGTTCCCCTTGCAGATTTCCCTGGTCGCCTCGAGTACTTTCTCGAGGGCATCCGGTGTATGGGCATAA
>JAHDOX010000104.1 GCA_018434645.1 Synergistales bacterium
CCCTAGATACCGATGAAACGGAAAAAATCAGGACTTCGCCCTGGCGAATCGCCTACTGGAAGACAGCGGTTCTTTTCAGGGCGTGTATGATGGCACCCGCTTTCCTCGGAGAGGCTTCAAAGGAGGAACTTCGCCTTCTTTCGGCCTTTGGTTCACACCTTGGTATTGCTTTCCAGATCGTTGACGATATACTCGATCTTTTGGGTGAAGCCAAAGACCTTGGCAAGACTCCAGGGAAGGATGCCCTTCAGGATAAAAACTCCTTTGCGCTGCGGTGGGGAATCGAAACTGCCCGGGAAATGGCGGTAGACCAGTCCGTAAGGGCAAAATCTGCGCTGAAAGGGATGAGGCGCGACACAAAAGTGCTGGAAGATGTCGCAAGCTATCTGGTGTCGCGCGGAACATGAGT
This sequence comes from Synergistales bacterium, assembly GCA_018434645.1. Taxonomy (GTDB): domain Bacteria; phylum Synergistota; class Synergistia; order Synergistales; family Thermovirgaceae; genus UBA1876. Next base: position 410 of record JAHDOX010000104.1, read on the forward strand.
CCGGAGGAGACTTGATGACCCTTTTCGAAAGTATTGGAAATTACAGGGACCTTAAATGTCTCGATGAAAAAAAGCTGCAGTTGCTGTGTAAGGATATACGCAGTGAAATAATAGAAACCGTGACGGAGAACGGTGGACATTTAAGTTCATCGCTAGGGGCCGTAGAGCTGATCGTAGCTCTTTTAAGGGTGTTCGATCCCTCCGACGACAGGATTATCTTCGACGTTGGACATCAGGCCTATGCTTACAAGATCCTTACAGACAGGAAAAACCAGTTCCGGACGTTGCGGCAATGGGGGGGGATAAGCGGGTTCCCGACTCCCCTTGAAAGCCCTTACGATCATTACTGTGGCGGACACAGCAGTGTCTCCATCTCGGCTGCGCTGGGATATGCAAAGGCAAGGGACCTGTGCGGCGAAAACCATCATGTGGTTGCGGTCATAGGCGATGGTTCCCTTGTAAACGGCGTTTCCCTCGAAGCTTTGAACAACGTGAAAGAGACTGGATCAAAGATAATCATAGTACTTAACGAAAACCGCATGTCGATCAGCCGCAATGTAGGCGGTCTTGCGGATCATATCGCCCGTTTCAGCGTGCACCCGGCATACAGGAAGATGAAAGCCGTTATAAAACAGCACTGCAGAAATATCCCTAAGGGAGAGAGCATCGAAAAGACGCTCTCTCGAATTAAACATTCCCTGAAACATCTTCTCCAGCCTGAGAATATGTTTGAGGACCTGGGTATCAGTTACTGGGGTCCCTTTGACGGGCACGACCTTCGTGAAATGGAAGACATTTTCCGCTTGTCGCAATGTTACGACAAACCGCTTCTTGTGCACGTGGTTACGAAAAAAGGGAAAGGTTTAGAGGAAGCAGAAAAGGATCCCGAAATATACCATGGCTTGCCCCCAAGGAAAAAAGACCCTTGTCCGGAAATTCCCGGGATACGCTGGTCAAGGAAAAGCTGGAGCTCGGCTACTGCGGACTCTATCGAAAAAATGGCGAGCCGGAACGAACGGATTGTCTGCCTTACGGCTGCCATGAAGTCTGGCTCCAGGCTGGAATCCTTCAGCCTCAATTTCCCGGACAGGTTTTTCGATGTGGGCATTGCAGAGGAACACCTTTTGAGCTTCGCCGCCGGTATGGCAATGGGCGGACTGCGGCCTGTGGTTTTTATTTACTCCACGTTTCTGCAGAGGGCTTTGGACCAGTTGGTTCAGGACGTGGCATTGCAGAATTTGCCAGTTATACTGGCGGTTGACCGTGCCGGACTCGTGGGTGAGGACGGACCGACCCACCACGGTCTTTTCGACGTGGCATGGTGTTCAGCTATACCGAACCTTGCAATAATGGCGCCAAGGGACATCCCCGAAATGGAATGGATGCATAGTGAGGCTTTACGCAGGAATGGGCCCTGCCTTATACGATATCCAAAGGGACTAGCCCCGGAAAGCGCCGGCTTCCAGCCGGCAGGCTCCCCAGGCTGGGGGCAACCTGCGGTTTTACACGAGGGGCAGGAATGGGTTCTTTTAGCCTATGGTGCGACGGTTCCCCTGGCTTTCCAAGCCCGCGAAACCGCCCTCAAGGCCGGTTTGCCTCTTCCATCGGTAGTTGACCTGCGTTTTCTCAAGCCGCTTGATGCAGAAGGGATAAGCCGTTATCTGAAAGGGCATAAAATGGCCTTGGTCCTGGAAGAGGGCAGCCGCCGGGGCGGCATCGGGGAGCAGATAGCCTCGCTTTCCGCCTCAAATAGTTCCTTGCCCGACGTTCGTGTACTCGGAGTTCCCGATGTCTTTGTCCCTCATGGGCCAAGGGAAAGGCAATGGGCTTATTGCGGCCTCACGGCCGAAAGAGTGGTGAGTCTGTACCGTGCAGCAAAAAAGGGAACGGCTTGACAAAATGCTGGTTGAACGAGGTATTGTCAAAAGCCGGTCCAGCGCACGGGCGAAAATACTGGCCGGTGAAATCATTGTGGACGGCTTTCCGGTAAAAAAACCAGCTTCTATGGTACGGGAAGACTGTTCAATCACCTTGACTGGAAAGGATGAAGAATGGGCAAGCAGGGGAGCCTATAAACTCCTTAGAGCCCTCGATTCTTTCGTTGTTTCCGTAAAAGGACGGCGATGCGTCGATATCGGCGCATCAACAGGGGGATTTACCGATGTGATGCTCCAAAAAGGAGCCGAAAAAGTGTATGCTGTTGATGTCGGTTATGGACAACTGGCGTGGAAGTTGCGTAAGGATCCGAGAGTTGTCGTCATGGAACGAACAAACGCTAGGAACTTGTCGCCGGAATCTTTCGAGGACGTCTTTTTGGTCACGATCGACGTTTCGTTTATTTCGCTGCGTCATATATTGCCCGTAGCTGACAGGATTCTTGATGACAGAGGATTTTGCATCGCCCTTGTGAAGCCCCAGTTCGAAGCGGGGCGCGGAAAAGTAGGGAAAAAAGGCGTTGTCAGGGACAGGCAGGTCCATGAGGAAGTTCTCAGGGCTATATGTGATTTTGTACATCAGGAAACGAACTTTACGGTGAAAGGACTTGAGGTCTCGCCGATTTTGGGTCCGGAAGGCAACAGAGAGTTTCTCCTCTATCTCGAAAAGGGTGGGGGCGCCGGTGAATCCAACGGACAGGAAAGGTGCCGGGAAAACATGAACGAGATCATAGCCGAAAAAATCGAAGAGGCCCACAGCCCCGGCTTTTTCGGTGGTAAGAAGCAACAAGCAGAAGGAGGGCTCCGCAATTGAGCAAGCCCGAAAAAATAGGAATGCTCGTAAATACACAGAAACGGGAAGCACTGGACCTCGCAGGAGAACTTTTGAACTGGGGAAGAAAAAACAAGGTGCCTTTCCTTTTGCCGCCCCACGAAGCACATGTTCTTGGTGAACCCGAGACGCCCGATACCGAGTGGAAAAATTCCGTCGACGCTGCGATCATCATGGGCGGGGATGGGACCTTTTTAAGAGCGGCAAGATATGTTTTCGGGCATGACATCCCTCTTTTCGGCATAAACGTGGGTCGTTTGGGTTTTCTTTCCTGCGGTGATCCAGGTGATGCCCCTGATTACGTGAAAAAAATATTGGAAGGCGATTATGTTCTTGAAAAGAGGTCCTTACTCAACGGTGTCGTTTACAGGGGAAAGACCAAGAAGCACGAAGTCTTTGCGTTGAACGATCTCGTCATTACAAAGGGCCCCTTTGCCCGCCTTGTTTCCCTTGGCATATCGGTAGGATCGAGGCAGCTGAGTGTCATGCGTGCCGACGGGATTATCCTTGCTACACCCACCGGTTCCACGGCCTACGCGCTTTCCGCCGGGGGGCCAATCGTTCCTCCTCACCTTCAATGTGTTCTGGTCGTCCCCATTTGCGCTCATACTTTGTACTCTCGCCCGATGGTTCTGAGCGACTCCGATTTGATCACCATAAGCCCCGAGGGCCAGCAAAGAGAGATAATGCTTACCCAAGACGGTCAGCTTGGATACGAAATACTTCCAGGTGACAAAGTAAGCGTTTCTTTGGACAGTAAACGTCATATCAACATCATGGTTATGCCCGGAAAGGACTATTATTCGCTTCTCCAGGAGAAATTCCGGTGGGGGCACCACAGCGAGGATGACTTCGGGAGTGAATGAAGGCTATGCTTGAAGAACTTCATGTCAGAAACATAGGTGGCATCCGTCAGGCAGATCTCGCATTTCGCGGTTCATTTATAGCCATTACCGGGGAAAGTGGTGCAGGAAAAAGCAGCCTTATAAGGGCTTTGGAACTGGCGAGCGGCAAAAGGGCCCAGGCTTCGCTCATCCGGGCTGGTAACGATGAAGCCCAGGTTCATGCCGTTTTGACAGGCGACATTTCGCAACCACATTTGCCTGAGGGAATAAAATCAGAAGAAGGGGTTTTCGTAGTGCGTCGCGTTCTTTCGAGAAATGGACGCACCAGGACTTATATACAGGATAATCCCGTATCGCTTGGTCTGCTTCAGAACGTTATGAATCATCTTGTAGGAATACAGAGCCAGTTTGCCCAGATCGACCTTTTGGACCCCAAAAGACAATTGAATCTTTTGGACGCCCGGGGAGGTCAAACTGTAAAGGTCTTGCGAAAAAACCTGCAGGAAGCAGTTTCCGAGGCGCTCGACAAAGAGCGGGAGCAAATCCGCCTGTTGAAACGGAGAAAAGAAATAGAGGAGCGTTACGAAGGTGCGAGAGAGATTCTCTCAAGGATTCGATCCCTTGATCTTGAGGAAGGCAGTGAGAGGGAGTGGGAGGAGTTGCTGGAGGAAATCAACCACAGAATCGAAAGGGCGGAGAAGCTGAAAAATCTTTTTGACGAAATGACAGGAGGCTTTGCGGGTGAAGGTCTTGTAAATCGTCTGGAGGCAATTATATACGAGCTGAAGGGCCTCGTAGAAGCTGAAACAAACGAAAGCAAAGACTTCGAATCCTTGATTGAAAGTCTTTTGGCCGGCATGAAATACCTGGAAGAATTTTGTGAGAAACAGCTGAAAAAGGACGACCCCGAAAAACTGCATGAGGTCTTTGCCGCCCTCGAGCGCAGGCTTGGACTTTTACGGAAACTCAAGCGCCTTGCGCACGTGGAAACCGTGGAAGGTCTTGTCGAATATGAAAGAAGGGCCTCAAGAGAACTGGGCTGGCTTGAAAACAGCAGGGAAATCCTCGTTACACTCCAGAATGAATGTGCCGCGTTGAGAAAAAAAGTAACACGCCTGGCACTCGAGCTCAGGGAAGCCCGCAAAGCCGCCGCAGAAAGCCTGGAAAAATCTGTTAACACTGTGTTGGATGACCTCGGGATGGAAGACTTCCGTCTTTCCGTCCTTCTCAGACCTGTAGAAAAGGTGAGGCAACATGGCGCGGACAATGTCGACTTTTTCCTTTCCGACGGAGGCAATTTATATGGAGCTGTGGCGAAAGTGGCTTCTGGAGGTGAGCTTAGCAGGATCCTGCTGGCACTACAGTGTACATGCCCGAAAGAACTGCTGCCTTCTACGCTCGTATTTGACGAAGTCGAGGCCGGGCTGGGAGGAAAGGCGGCCATGCTCGCGGGCTATAAATTAAGAGAGCTTTCGAGGGAGTGCAGGGTGATCCTGGTTACACATGAAGCCTCTATCGCCGCCCTTGCCGACCAGCACTTCAGAGTCGAAAGATCCGCTGACCTGACTTTGGTAACCGAGGTCACAGGTGAAAACAGGGTAGTCGAAATAGCGAGGATGCTTGCCGGGGATCACGAAGCCCCCGAGGCTCTCGAACATGCAAGGTCCCTTGTGGGGATGAAGGAGAAATGACTCTAAATTTCTGTATTTATGATATAATCCGCATTTGGACCAAAAGTCTTGACTCATTGGGTCTTGAACTTTAAAATCCAGAAGCTGCAAGCTAAATCGCATGGAAAGGGCTTGAAAGACCTTTTTGGAGGCGCCCTCTGTTCCAGCGGGAGGAGGATGTGTATGTACGCAGTTGTCGAAACGGGCGGCAAACAGTACAGGGTCGCCCCGCAAGACGTGATCGATGTGGAGAAGATTGAAGGACAGCCAGGAGACGAGGTCGAGCTTGACAAGGTACTGATGGTGGGACGTGACGAGGGAGTCGAAGTCGGTTCCCCGTACCTGGAGAACGCCAGGGTAAAGGCCGTGATCGAAAAGCACGGCAAAGGCAGGAAGATCACGGTATTCAAATACAAGAACAAGTCCAAACAATCGAGAAGGACGCAAGGGCACAGACAGCATTTCACCAGGCTCCGGATCGGGGATATCGAAGCCTGAAAAGATGACTGAAGTACTTCTTGGCATCAAGGAGGGCCATACACGGTTTATAGAGATCAATGGCCACGCGGGTTTTGCCGAAAAAGGCGAAGATATAATATGTGCCGGCATCTCAGCAATTATTCAGTCCCTCGAGATAGGGTTGACGGAAGTTCTCGGTCGTTCCGATGTCAAGATAAGGAAGAATCCCGAAGGTGGTTTCATGTCCGTCTGTCTTTACGGGCCAGAGGAAAACTGTGCGGCCGCTTTTATGGAAACGGCGGCGCAAAGCCTTCGGGCCATTGCCAAATCATACCCGTCTTATGTTCGAATTACGGAGGTGGATTACAATGAAGTTTTTTGATCTTCAGCTTTTTGCCCATAAAAAAGGACAAGGCAGTACAGCGAACGGAAGAGACAGCATAAGCAAGAGGCTCGGAATCAAGCGCTCCGATGGGCAGTACGTAAAGGCCGGGAACATACTTGTAAGACAGCGCGGCACGAAGTACCATCCAGGTGCCAACGTCGAAAGGGGAAAGGACGACACCCTGTTTGCACTTTCCGAAGGTACTGTACGCTATATCACTAAAGCTGGCAGGAAATTTGTTGCCGTTGAGACAGCGGCGACCGTCTAGGAAGGCTGAACCGGATTTTTTGCCGTGAAAATGCCAAAGTCACAAAGGCACTTGTAAAAGCATTAACAGCAAAAACTGCGGGCCTGCGCCATGTGATGGTAGGCCCGTTTTTCTTTTTCACTGGAAATCAGGTGGTGTTTGTTACATGAAGTTTATCGATACGGCCAGAATACATTTTAGTGCTGGAAAGGGCGGAAACGGATGTGTGAGTTTCCGCCGGGAGAAATATGTACCCAAGGGTGGCCCTGACGGCGGGGACGGGGGTAAGGGAGGAGACATAATCCTCGAGGCGGATTGCAACCTCTTTACCCTTGCTGATTTCCGGTACGCAAGGCGCTTCAAGGCCGAAAACGGGGAAAATGGAAAGGGTAAAAACAGACACGGCAAGGCAGGAGAGAACCTGGTCCTGAAAGTCCCCTGCGGTACCCTTTTGAAAGATCCGGAATCGGGCAAGATCCTGGCGGATCTGGTTGTTCATGGTGACCGCGTGACCGTCGCAAAGGGCGGACGTGGAGGTGCGGGTAACGCTCACTTTGCTTCTTCCAGAAAGAGAACTCCCCGCTACGCTCAGCAGGGTGACCCAGGCGAGGAAAGGGCTGTTATCCTAGAATTGAAGCTTCTGGCGGATGTGGGTATAGTAGGGGAACCTAACGCAGGAAAATCGACACTTTTAAGTGCTCTGACCGCAGCACGTCCGGAAACGGGGCGATATCCCTTTACGACTCTGACGCCGAATCTGGGCGTCCTGGTGACGGAAGACCGGAAAATAATACTTGCCGACATTCCAGGCCTTATCGAAGGTGCTCACGCGAACAAGGGGCTCGGTCACGCCTTTTTACGGCATGTAGAAAGGACACGTCTTTTGGTGCATGTTCTTGATCTTTCTTCCGGCGACTTCCATACGATTATAAGGCAATGGAAAACACTGAGGGATGAATTTTATCGTTATAATCCTGACTTGCTCGGAGTGCCATGCATCGTCGTCGGGAACAAGGTCGACCTTCATCCCGGAAAGGAAATGCTAAGGGAAGTCACAATTTTCTTTGCGGAAAAGCATGTAGATTTCCTCGCCGTAAGCGCACTTTACGGCGATGGTATAGAAGCACTCATAGAAAAAATATGTCAAAATATCGGCAGTAGAGAGATCATAGAGCGGCGTCCAATACATTTTGAAATTGAGCCTGGCGAAATAGAGTTGTCTGAGAAGGCATACCCCCTCGAAATTGAAGATACAGGAGACGGGGTTTTTATTGTGCGACAACCCTTCCTGGAAAAGATGTTGCATCGGTACAACTTCGAGCAGGAAGAGGCGTTGAGGCGTTTCCATAAACTTTTGAGGCAGTATCGGCTCGAGGAAACCCTAGCTGAAAAGGGAGCAGAAGAAGGCGATACAATCATTATCGGCGGGATTGAATTCTCCTACCTGCCCGAAATGAAGGCCGACGGGAATGAAAGAAAAGGAGCTCGAAAAAGATGACGCCTTTAAACACCGAAGGGCTCAGGCAAAGAAAGATAGGGATAATGGGTGGTACTTTCGACCCGATCCATTTCGGTCATCTTGTTGCCGCCGAAGAAGCTTACTTCGCCCTGGGGCTTTCGGAGGTAATATTCGTTCCTACAGGTCAGCCCTTTCACAAAAGTTCAAGAAAGGTTTCTCCTCCTGAACAGAGGTATACCATGACTATGCTTGCCACTCTGGACAATCCGCATTTCAGGCTTTCCAGGGTAGAAATCGACAGGGGAGAGCCAAGTCACACCATAGATACTCTAAGGGAGATGCGGCATTGGTATCCTCCCAACAGCGTTACCTTTTATTTTATAACAGGTCTCGATGCGGTGTTGAGCATTGACGAGTGGCGGGAACCGGAGGCCATAGCGAAAGTTTCGCGAGTGGTCGCAGTAAGCCGCCCTGGTTACAGTACCGAGGGACTGGATGAACTTCCCGAAGAAATCCATCGTAGCATAATACCTCTGGAAATCCCCCTTCTGGCAATTTCCAGTACCGAAATACGCAGGAGAGTCGCCGAGGGGCGAAGCATAAGGTATCTGGTGCCGTGGCCTGTCGAACACTATATTTACAAAAACGGAATGTATTACCGGAACGGATGGTGATTTCAGAGTGTTAAAGAAGGGCGGGTTGCTGCTTATCCTGGCGGCGGTTCTTTCTTTTGCCGCCGGCGCTGGAATGAAAATATTCCCTATTTTTAACCCCGATGAGGCATCTATAAAACAAAACGTCGAATACGATGAGAAGACCGGCACGGTCAACATCCTGATAGTAGGTGTAGATGAGATCCCGGGAGAGAAAACGAGAAGATCCGATACCATCGCCGTAGCCTCCCTGGATATTGAAGAAAAAACCATCAGAATAATATCAATACCGCGAGATACGAGGGTACAGATACCTGAAAGAGGATGGGAGAAACTTAATCACGCCTTTGCCTATGGTGGAGTCGAACTTTTGCACGAGACTGTGGTGAACCTTTTGGGGATACCAATACAGTACTATGCTATAGTGAATTACGATAGTTTCCCGAAGCTGGTCGATCTCATAGGCGGCGTCGACATCAACGTAAACAAGCACCTCAGATATACCGACCGCGCAGGAGGCGTGTATATAGACATCCCCAAGGGGCAGCAGCACATGGATGGCAAAACGGCGCTTGACTACGTCAGGTTCAGGCATGATGCCATGGGTGACATAGGTCGGGTGGATAGACAGCAACGTTTTTACAGGGCCGTTTTTCAGAAGATGAAAGAACCTGAAATGCTTTCGAAAATCCCTGAAATCCTGAAACAGGGCCTTGAGATGGTTGATACTAATATGACAGTAAGTCAGGCGATACAGCTTGTGGCCTACCTTAAAGACATCCCTTCTTATAACACAGTCATTGCCATGCTTCCAGGCCGGTCGGCATATATAGCGGGTGTGAGCTACTGGATTCCCGATCTTAGCGCGGCATCCGAGCTTCTGACTGCAGTCCCCGAGGAGGTAGAGGCATCCGGGGATGAGGTCGCACCGGAAAAAGACACACTTGCTGTCGGAAGACCACAAATTCAGGAACTCGTGGCAAGGATAGAAGAACCAATAGTGGTGCTTAATGGTACGGGGCAAACCGGGCTGGCAGGCAGCGCCTCGAGGCTGTTCCAGAGCATAGGTGTGGACGTGGCCTACATAGGAAATGCAAAACATTTCGATTATCACTATACGTCAATAAGGTATCCCGATGGTTCGGAAGCGGCCTCGGACAGGGCGGATGCGCTGGCACAAATGTGTGGCCTTTCCACCGAAGTTGTAAGACCTGAAAAAGGCCTGAAAAACGTTACAGTTATTTTAGGAAAAGATTATGAAAAAGTATTGGACCGCCTGGAAGGGCTTACGCCTTGAGACGGAAAAGAGAGGGGGATGTGATGCGGACATCGAAAGCAGCTGATTTCAGGAAAATCGTCGACATACTGTCAGACCGGCATGGCGAAAAAATAGCCGTGATAAGCCTTGCCGGGCAATCGACGATAGCGGATCATTTAGTCCTTGTTACTGCCAAATCAGACATCCACATGCGGACGTTGAAAGATTACGTTACGGATTATCTCGAAGAACAGGAGATCTCTTACGGTGTCGAAGGTGAAAACAGCAGACTGTGGATACTTATCGATGCAAAGGACGTGGTAGTAAATATTTTCAGCCGAAAAGGCAGGGAATTTTACCGGCTTGAAAGTATATGGGCCGACGCCCCGATCGAATATTTTGGTGGAGAAGAAAGCGAAGAAGGGGCGGATATCTGAAAGACCCGCATTAATTGCATAGGCTGACTGATGGTTTAAAACTGAGAAAAGGCGGGACCCGTTGTACAAGGGAACCGCCTTTTTCTTGTCGTTACATAAGATGTCCTATAATATATCTTATGTTGCGTAATATCGATTTTTCAGCGAAGCGCCGAAGAGGCGATAGAGAGAAAAGCCTCGGGTTTCAATGACGCTCCTCCCACAAGAACACCGTCGACGTTATTCTGGGAAAGAAGCTCCTCCGTGTTTTCGGGATTGACGCTTCCCCCGTAAAGTATTCTCGCTTTACGCGCAGTTTCGGCATCGAACCTTTCGGCTA
>JAHDOX010000099.1 GCA_018434645.1 Synergistales bacterium
AAATGCTGCAGATATCTTCCAAAAGGGCCGAAGTGGCAATATCGACATCGCCTGGAACCCGGCACAACAAAAGATCCCGAACGGTGCCTCCGACGATGAAAGAGGAAAAACCCATACGGGAAAGCCTTCTCATTATTGTCAATGCCATGGTGACAGCTGGATAAGACATTTTCATCCTCCAGTTTCACTATAGCACCTTGAGACCTTTTCAGGTCTTCCTCGCTGTTCCCTATGCATTAGTGCGAAAGGGTGAGGTGCGGATGTTTTGGTACGCGGGTTGGGAAGATGGATTAAAAAAGGCCGGTTCGAAAGAACCGGCCTTTTTTAAGAAAAACCGTCCGACTATTGGGAGATGGCGCTGACGGGGCAGACCGCGACACAGGCGCCGCATTCGACGCAGGTATCGGCATCCACCTCGGCCTTGCCGTCAACCATGCTGATAGCGGAAACGGGGCACGTCCCTACACAAGCCTCGCAACCTACACACGTATCCTTATCGACCACTGCTTTCGCCATTTTGGTCCCTCCTTGGCAAGAATGTCATGAGTGCTTTCAAATTGCAACGCAAAAGACATTGTAGCGCATAAAAATCCGCGAAACAACACCCACACCAGTGTCTCCGGCATCCATCATCTATATAAGATATAATACCTCTGCCGGCAAGTGAAAAGGAGGTGTTGCCAGTGTTTTCAAAGCCGAATACCGGCGATGTCGATAAGGAACAGGCTATACTCGAACTTCTCCGCAGGCAGCTTCAAAGCATCTGGGACGGCGACATAGCGATCTATCGCAAAACGGTAGCGTCTGACTGCTCTTTTTTCGAATGGTATGTATACCCCTTCCGTATAGACGGGCTGGACTTCCATATACGCGAACTTGGCGTTCACCGTCAGGTTCTTGGTGGAAGCCCCGATCCCCTGGAGGAGCCGGAACGCGTTTTCGAGCACGAAATTCTTCAGCCCAGGGTGCAGGTCTACGACAGGACAGCCATAGTGACCTACACTTTCATGGTTCGCGCCGTACTTCCAGACAAGGTGATTCATAAAAGCCACAACGAAACGCGCGTTTTTCACAATTTCGGAAGCGACGAAGAACCTGACTGGAAGCTCGTACATTGCCACAAGTCGCCCATGGCGACAAAAGACAGCCTCGAGGTTCTGAGATCCTGAAGCGACGGACCATCCCTGTGGAGGGTCCCGTTATTCTTTTTGATTTGGTGCCCAGTAAATTTCCGGGGAAACCTCTGGTTTGAGCTCCCGGGAAAAGAGTTCGTCCACTGCCTGGGCCGGGGGGGTTCCCTCATACAGGATACGGTAAACCGCTTCCGTGATGGGGAGTTCCACACCAAGCTTTCGGGCCTGACTCACCAGGGCAAAGACGGTGTAATATCCCTCTGCTACCTGCCCCAGCTCACTGAGGGCTTGCTCGGGTTTTGCGCCTAGCCCCACGGCCTTTCCCAGCCGGTAGTTCCTCGAAAGGTCGCTGTAGCAAGTCACCATGAGGTCCCCGATTCCAGCCAGCCCGGCCAAAGTAAGCGGGTGGGCCCCCGTTTTCGCCCCGAAACGCATGACCTCGGCGAGGCCTCGACTGACTAAAGCCGCCAATGCGTTGTCGCCGAGCCCTGTAGCCGCGGCTATACCGGCGGCGATGGCGATGACGTTTTTGACGGCACCCCCCGTTTCCACGCCCGTAACATCATCGCTGGTGTACACCCTGAAATAACCGGCCGTGAAAATTTTCTGCCATGCTTGCGCTTCCTCCGGCCATTTAGAAGCGGCCACGACCGCGGTGGGCTTCTTGCGGGCTACCTCTTCGGCGTGGCTGGGGCCCGAGAGAACGGTGTACCTGACTTCGGGCAATATCTCCTCCACGATCTCGCTTATTCTGCGACCCGTCGAAATTTCCATCCCCTTGGCTACATTGCAGAGGGGAATCCGGGCGGGTAGTGCGCCTTTTGCAGTCAGCAGGAAAGGCCGAACGTTTTGGGTCGGAACGGCCATGACGAAACGTTCGCCGAGATCGATCGCTTCTTTCATATCGGAGGTGGCGGTAAGTCCGGGTGAGAGGTCGATGTCCGCCAGGTAGTCCGGGTTGTGTCCGGTGGTGTTGATGGCCCTGGCCTGTTCGGCCCTGCGGCACCAAAGAACGACATCGTGCCCGGCCCGACAGAGATGGTCTGCCAAAGCCGTACCCCAGCTTCCCGCACCGAAAACTGTAATTGAAGTCATGTCGTCACCCTTTTCATAATCTCTTGCGTCGAATTTGCCTCGATGGTTTTTTCGGTACCATTGCCCACACTTAATATAACATTTCACGCCCCGACTGCGGTATTAAAGGCATGACCGCAATGCCCTGATTCAGGATGTCGGGGAAAATACAGATCAAGCTCGCGGCGATGCTCAAAGATGGTAGAATAAAGGCATGAAGTACCATGCCGCGAAGCGCTTCATGGAGGCCAGCCCATGAGGGAAGCTGAACTCCTTGACCTTGTAGGTAGTATAGAAAAGGTCCGGTCTATACCGTACGCATGTCAAAAAGCCGTGGACATCCTGACGGACTCCATGGAGCATACGGCGGCCTCCGTACACCTTCTTGACGCCCGCTGCGACCGCCTGGACGCCGTAGCCTACTCTAAACACCCGCCGGGATCTTTCAGGCTTCCCAAAAGCGGTAGTTTCCTCTGGAGGACCTTGGATAAGGGTATGGTACGCATCCTTGATTTGCCTTGCGCCCGAGGTTACGAACAGGGGATGCCCGAAGCCCGGAACGCCTTGATATTGCCCATTATTTCAAAAAAGACGCGGTGGGGCCTTTTAGTGGTGGAGAACGCCGGCCCCGGTAATTTCAGCGAGGAAGACGTCCTTTTCTGCCGAATAGCAGTCTCCATACTCGGAACAGCCATAAATCAAAGGACGATGGAAGAACGCCTTTCCGCCAATCTAAAGACGCTTTCAGAGCGAAACAGACAGAACAGGCTCCTCCTGGATGTTTCCCTGGAACTTTTTTCCTGCAAGGACCGGGCCAGGCTCGTCGAAAACTTTGTGCGCTCCATCTACACAAACCTGGGTTACGACAAGGTTTACCTTTTCCTTCGTGATGGACCTTCGGACCCGATTTCACTTGCGGCATGCCGTGGAAAGACAGTTTCCGTCGAGGTTATTGACGAACTGCTCGGAGAAGAAAAAGGGCTTACGGGAAGAGTCATGAGAACAGGAATGCCCGCTTTGAGCAACGACGTAACGATGGATCCCGATTACTTCCTCGACGACGAGCAAACCCGATCCGAAATGGCCGTTCCCGTAAAATACGGTGAAACGCTCTGGGGTGTTCTGGTCGTCGACGAATATCACAAGGATGCCTTCCGCAGGGAAGATCTGCAGGTGGCCTCAATCCTTGGCAGCCATTTGGCCGTGGTTCTGGATAACATCGAGTATTTCAGAAGGCTGGAGCGTGACCTCGAGCTAAGGGAGGCCCTTCACGAGATAGTCACCACCGCGGCGACGGAGACAGACATTGTCTCTCTTTGCAGCAGGGTGGCCCTTTATCTTCGAGAGAGGACGAAGTACGAGCTGGTCGAGATAGCCGCTTTAGTTGACGAGAAAACAGGTTGTACAAGGATAATCGCCTCGAGCCGTCCCGAAGCCGCTGTTCCCGGCTTTCTCGAAGATCGCAGCAGGGTACTTCGGGAAGGCGGAGGCGGCCTGAGTGGACAGGCCGTGCGTACCAGGTCGGTCGTATATGCACCGGATGTCCGTCAGACCGGGCAATATGTCTGTCTCGATGAGAAGACCTTGTCCGAGGTGGATATCCCGATTCTTTTCGGAGAGCGCCTCTTTGGGGTGCTTTGTGTAGAAAGCCGTTGGACCGGAGCTTTCAGCGAAGAAGATATAAGGAGCCTTAACATACTGGCAAGGCATTTGGGGGTGTTGTGGGCGCACCTTGAGCTTCTCGACCGGACAATGGCACGGTCGTTCAAGGATGAGCTTACGGGCCTTTGGAACCGACGTTTTCTTCATGAAAAACTGAAGGAGGAGCTTGACCGCACAAGGAGGTACAATACCGGCTTTTCCATCGTTATGATCGACCTCGCCGACTTCAAGGAGGTCAACGACAAGTATGGACACACGGAAGGGGACAGGGTGCTTGTTGAGGTGTCTGCCTTCCTGTCCGGTTGCATGAGAGGGTCGGATTCTTTCTTCAGGTACGGTGGAGACGAATTCATCGTACTTTTTCCGGAGACAAAGCAGGCCGAGGTCCTTGCGATAATGGAACGAATAGAAAATGAAATGGCCTGCAAAACGTGGGGCGAGGGAAAAGTAAATATTTTCGCAGATTTCGGAACAGCTACCTGCCCCGAGGACGGCACAGATGCGGAATCGCTCATCAGGGTGGCCGACGTCAGGCTATATGAGGCCAAGCGCAAACGTAAACACCTTGTCCAAAACGGAGGCGAGTGATGTCCGAGGCAAAACCCCGCGGAAATCTGTTTGAGTTCCCCGAAAACCTTCCGGAAGGGGAGTTTTCGGAAAACATGATCAAGGCACCTGGTGTAAGGCTTGAACGGATCCTCTCGCGTGGCGACGTAACGCCGCCTGGGAAATGGTACGACCAGGAGGAAAACGAATGGGTAGTTCTGCTCCGCGGGGAGGCTGTTATCGAATATGAGGACGGGGAGAAAATTCGTCTTTTCCGCGGGGATTGGGTCTTTATACCGGCCCACGTACAGCATCGTGTAGCCTGGACCTCCGTCGACCCGCCGTGCGTGTGGCTCGCACTTAAGACGTCGGTCTGCAGGATAAATCAAGCGTTGTGAAGTCAAGTTTTAGTTCCCTGCAGACCGGGCCGTCGACCTGCAGATTAGATGTAGCGTTGTTAAATTGGGTTTCCCGGTCTGCAGGCCGA